>JACMOF010000241.1 GCA_014378155.1 Caulobacter sp.
CGTCAGGAAGCTGGGCGCCTCGCGTTCGAGGATCGAGACCACGCTGGCCACGCCGCCCTCCAGCAGGACGTCGTCCGAGCCGAAGGTCCAGGTGTAGCGCCCGCGCGCCCGCCAGGGGGCGGCGAACAGGTTGAAGAAGCCGCCTTCGTCACGGGCGTTGACCATGTAGCTCAGGCGCGGATAGCGGTCGGCCAGAGCCTGGATCATGCCGTTGGTGTCGGGACCCGAAGCGTTGTCGCTGATCAGGATTTCGACCTTTTCCTCAAGTCCCTCCTTCAATTGGTCAGCGATGCTCTGCACCGTAAGCTGCAGCTCAGCCGGGCGCTCATAGGTCGGAATAACGATGCTGAGCACCGGCTCCTGCGCAAACGGTCTGATCACGCTGTCGGCGAGGGCGCATTCGAGTTTTGACATGGGCTGTCTCGCTTAGGCTCGCGTGGTTGGAGAGCGCGCGGCGGCGCGCTCACGGCAGAAGCTGTGGATATTGTCCAGCATGTAGTCGATGTGGTCGGCTCCAAGGCCGGGATAGACTCCGATCCAGAAGGTGCGCTCCATGATCGCATCGGCGTGGATCAGTTCGCCAATAACCCGGAAGTCTCGGCCGGCCATGTAGGGCTGACGCACCAGATTGCCCCCGAACAGCAGGCGGGTGCCGATCCGGGCGTCTTCCAGATGTCGGGTCAGCTCGTTGCGTGTGAAGGGGGCGTCCCGCTTGACGGTGATCGGGAAGCCGAACCAGGCGGGGTCGCTTCCTGGGGTCGCCTCGGGCAGAACCAAATAGGTCTGCAGGTCGGTCAGGCCAGTCTTAAGGGCCGCGAAGTTGCGTTTGCGTGCCGCGATGAAGCCATCCAGGTGATCCATCTGCGCCAGGCCCACCGAGGCCTGCATGTCGGTCATCTTGAGATTATATCCCAGGTGGCCGTAGATGTATTTGTGATCGTAGCCGCGCGGCAGGTCGCCCATCTTCCAGCCGAACCGCTTGCCGCAGGTGTTGTCCATGCCAGGGGCGCAGAAGCAGTCACGCCCCCAGTCACGAAACGACTCCGCCAGCCGCCGCAGGAAGGCGTCATTGGTGAACACCGCGCCGCCCTCGCCGGTCGTGATGTGATGGGCGGGATAGAAGCTGAGGGTGGCGATGTCCCCGAACGTGCCCACCTGCCGGCCGTCATAGGTCGAGCCCAGAGCGTCGCAGCAGTCCTCGACCAGCCACAGGCCGTGGTCGTCACAAAGCTTGCGGATCGCCGCCAGATCGAAGGGGTTACCCAAGGTGTGCGCGGCCATGATGGCCTTGGTTTTTGGCCCGATGGCGGCGGCCACCTTGTCCGGATCGAAGTTATAGGTGGTTGGCAACATATCGACGAACACCGGGACCAGGCCCGCGCCCAGCAGCGGATTGACCGTGGTCGGAAAACCCGTCGCGGCGGTGATCACTTCGTCGCCCGGCTTGAGCTGGCGAGCTTTTAGCTTGGGAGACGTCAGAGCCGACAGCGCCACGAGGTTGGCCGACGAACCGGAATTGACGGTCATGGCGAACTCTACGCCGAGCCGCTGCGCCAGGCGGACCTCGAAGGCGTCGTTGAATCGGCCGGTGGTCAGCCAGAAATCAAGCGCCGAGTCCACCAGGCTGCGCATGTCGGCGGCGGCGTAGACGCGGCCCGAAACGGGCACGGGGGACGCGCCCGGCTCGAAGGCTTTCGGCGCGTGAGCCAGCGCGTGGTATTCCTCGACCAAGGCGAGAATCTTGCCACGGAGCGCCGCGGTCTCCTGCGAGGGTTCTTGAAACGAGATGACGCGCTCCCGGTGCGGCCATAGACAACCTTGTTGCTCCGCCTAGGCGGAGACCATGATTATCTCCGATTCGGCGTGTCGTCGGCGCGCCAAACTGCCGCGCTAGAGCATTTTTTGAGCGAAGTGGTTCCGGTTCGCGTGAAGAAAAATGCGTCAAAACAAAAGATTAGAGCTCACGGCCTGACGCAGTCAGGTCGGGAAATGCTCTAGAGTGGCCAAGCATTTCGGTCAGTATTGGGCGCGCCATGACAATCGGCATCGACGAGAATTTCTGGCGGGGTCGGCGAGTGCTGCTGACCGGCCATACGGGCTTCAAGGGAGGCTGGATGGCCCTGTGGCTGGAGCGGCTGGGCGCGACCGTGCGCGGCGTGGCGTTACCGCCCGACACCGAGCCGAATCTGTTTGACGCGGCGCGTATCGGCGAAGGCCTGGACAGCGTGATCACGGACGTACGCGACCCGGACGGCCTCGACGCGGCCGTGCTCGACTTCACACCATCGGTGGTGATCCACATGGCCGCTCAACCTCTGGTTCGCCGCGCCTACGCCGAGCCACGCGAGACCTTCGCCACCAATCTGATGGGCACCGTCAACCTGCTCGACGTCGTCCGCCGCCTCCCTCGGCCGGTGACGACGCTGATCGTGACGACCGACAAGGTCTACGAGAACCTCGAAGACGGCCAACCCTGCCGCGAAGGCGACCGTCTGGGCGGGCGCGACCCCTATAGCGCCAGCAAGGCCTGCGCCGAGTTGGCGGTCAGGGCCTATTTCGCCGCCTATATGGGGCCAGCTGGCATGGCGGTCGGCGTTGCCCGGGCCGGCAACGTGATCGGCGGCGGCGACTGGTCGCGCGATCGGCTGCTACCGGACATCCTGTCGGCCTTCGCACGCGGCGAACCCGCGATCCTGCGCAATCCAAGCGCCGTGCGTCCCTGGCAACACGTGCTGGAACCGCTGCACGGTTACCTGCTGGCGGTCGAGGCTCTGGCCAGATCGCCGGGCCGAGATCTGCGCGCCTGGAACTTCGGCCCCGACCCCGACGGCGCGCGGTCGGTCAGGGCGGTCGCCCGGCTAGCGGCGGAAGCCTGGGACGACAGCGCGTGCATCGTTGAACGTGTCGATCCGAACGCGCCGCACGAGGCGGGCCTGCTCACCCTGAACTCGGACTTGGCGAAAGTTGAGTTGGGCTGGAGCCCGCGCCTTGACGTGGAACAGGCCATTTCGCTGACGACGCTCTGGTGGCGCGACGCCCTGGCCGGGCGCGATCTGCGCGCCACAACCCTAGAACAGATCGATCGCTATGCGTCGTCCGGCGCGTCGGCCAATGGTTCAATCGCATCGAGATAAGCGATGGTGTCGGCGACAATCTTGGCCAGCGGTATTGGGTGCTCACCGCGTTGGAACAGAGCGCTTTGATAGCGGCGTCCGTCGCCGATATACCAATCGCCGACCAAACCCCTCGGCTCTGGGCGGTCGATCACCGGATCGATTAGACCCAGAGCCTCGCCCACCGCCAGGGCCAGCGCTCCGAGTTCGACGACCTCCGCGCCGCCGACATCGAAGGGCTGCGCCGACTGCGTCTCGTCCACTGCCATGTCGAGGACGACGCGCGCCATTTCCGAGACGTGGACGAAGCTCCTGAACACCGCGTCGGCGGCGGCGATCGTGACCCGGCCCCGCCGCGACAAGCCAAGAACGAAGTCGCCCAAGGCATAGGCTTCGGCGTGGTTGATGAAGGGGCCACCGAGGTTGAACACCCGCGGAAGCAGTACTGCCGTGCCGGTTTTCTGTCCCCACTCGGCGACGGCCGTTTCTTGATCGCGCTTCATTGTCGCGTACGCCGCGCGGGCCGGCGCGCCTTCGCCTGGGCGGTGCGCCGCACCGGACGAGAAGGCGACCAGCCGTCGCGTCGCGCCGGTCTCCGCCAGGGCCAGCACTTGGCCCAGCAAGATGTCGTTGGCGCGCAGCAGGGGCGCCGGACCGTCACCGGCCAGGCGGTCGGCGCCGACGATGCCCGCATGCAGCACCAGCCAGTCACCTTCGCCAAGGCGCGCCCCCGCCAGAGACTCGGTCGTCAGGTCGCGACCGCGCAGATTCAGGACGCGAGGGCGTGAGCCGAATAGTCGCAGGCGGTTGGGAGCGATATCGCTGTCGGTGGCCAGGATTTGGTCCACAAGCGCCATCCCAACCCATCCGGATGCGCCCACCACCGCAACGCGACGATTGGAGTGCGCTAACCATGCGGCGAACTTGCACCTAGGCATTGCCGCCGACTCCATTCTAGACAGGGGCTACGCACGTCGCGGCGCGAACTCAATTGACCGCGCCTAGATATACTAGCCCGCGCCGTAGCCAAGCGCCCGCGCGGCGGCCGCGCAACAGGACCCCGACCATGCAGACCCTCGACGCGCTGACCACCAAGGCTCTTTCCGTGGAAAACATGGCCACCGAACGCCTGGCCGCTATCCCTTGGCCGCTAGCTGACAGACCGTTCGTGATCGCTGAGATCGGCATCAATCACAATGGCGACCTCGATATCTCCAGGCAACTGATCCGCGCCGCCAGCGAGGCCGGCTGCGACGCGGTGAAGTTCCAGAAGCGGACGATTGACATCGTCTACACGGCCGAAGTGCTGGCTCAGGCGCGGCAGAGCCCCTGGGGCGAGACCCAGCGCGCCCAGAAGGAAGGCCTCGAGTTCGGCGAGGCCGAGTACGACGCCATTGACGCCTACTGCCGCGAGTTGGGCTTGGCGTGGTTCGCCTCGGCCTGGGACGTACCCAGCCAGACCTTCCTGGCCAAGTACGACCTACCTTACAACAAGATCGCCTCGGCGATGCTGACGCATCGGCCCCTGGTCGAGGCCGTGGCCGCCGAGGGCAAGCTGGTCTTCGCCTCCACCGGCATGTGTACTTTCGAGCAGATCGACACGGCGGTAGAGATCCTGCGCGCGGCCGCCTGTCCGTTCGTGCTGATGCACACGGTGTCGACCTATCCGACTCCGCCGGCGGACCTCAACCTAATGACCATCGACACCCTGCGTCGCCGCTACGGCGCACCAGTCGGCTACAGCGGGCATGAAAGCTTGGTGGAGCCCAGCCTGGTGGCCGCCATGCTGGGAGCCGTGGCCATCGAGCGCCACATCACCCTGGACCGCGCGATGTACGGCTCGGACCAGTCCGCCTCGCTGGAGCCGGGCGAATTGAAGGTCCTGGTTTCGCGCCTGCGCGATTTGCGCGAATGGCTGGGCGATGGCGAGAAGCGGATCACACCCGGCGAGGCTTCGGTCGCCGAGAAGCTGCGCTACTGGCCGGGCGGCGCCACCTAGGCCGTACGCCTACCAGTTCTTCCAAGGCGCGCCCTTCGCCCACAGGTCTTCGAGATACAGTTTCTCGCGCAGCGTATCCATCGGCTGCCAGAAGCCGTCGTGGCGATAGGCCCGCAGTTGGCCGGCCTTGGCCAACCGCTCAAGGGGCGCCTGCTCCAGCACCGTGTTGTCGCCGTCGATCAGGTCCAGCACCTTTGGTGACAACACGAAGAAACCGCCGTTGATCCGTCCGCTTTCAGACGAGGGTTTCTCGATGAACCGCTCGACGGTGTCGCCCTTGATCTTTAAGGCGCCGAAGCGCGCGAGGGGGGTTACGGCGGTGATGGTCGCCTGGGCGCCGTGGGCTTCGTGGAAGCGAACCAGCGCGCCAATGTCAACGTCTGACAGGCCGTCGCCGTAGGTCAGACAGAAATACGGATCATTTTGGATATAGCGCCCCACCCGCTTGATCCGCCCGCCGGTCATGGTGTCGTCGCCTGTATCGACCAGGGTGATGGTCCAGGGCTCGGAATGACTCTGGTGGACCTCGACCTGGCCGCTCGGCAGAATCGTGAGGTCGGCGTTCTGATAGGCGTAGTTCAGGAAATACTCTCGGACCTTGTCGCCGAGGTAACCGCAGCAAATGATGAAATTGTTCAGGCCATGGGCGCTGTAGGATTTCATGATGTGCCAGATGATCGGGCGACCGCCGATTTCGACCATGGGCTTGGGGCGCACCTGAGTTTCCTCGGCGATCCGCGTGCCCTTACCGCCAGCCAGGATCACGACTTTAGGGCTGTTGTTCTGCGTCATTTTTCGACTGTTTCCGCGCCGCGAATCCCAAGTTGACACTAGCGAAATCGCCCGTGGCAAACACCACCACAGAGGAGAATGCCAAGCCTTTGAACCTCCGACATCCGGTTCAAACAGTGCGGCCAAGTTTCTCCACACCCTAACGCGTTGGATGACAACCGACGTAGACTGATTGATCCATTGCGGTCGCTGGGGTTGCGGAGAATAAGCGCCCTGGCGCCGCGACGCGACACACAGCAAAAGGCCCCCGGCCTCGCAGCCGGGGGCTCTGCTAAAATGCGGTGGACGAAGACTAGAGCATTTTTCGAGCGAAGTTGTTCCGGTTCGCGTGAAGAACAATGCGTCAAAACAAAAGATTAGAGCTCACGGTCTGACGCAGTCAGGTCGGGAAATGCTCTAGCGGATAACCCGCGCGCCCTTGCCCTTCATCACGGCCTCGACCTCCGCTTGGCGCACCATCGAGGTGTCGCCAGGCGTGGTCATGGCCAGGGCGCCGTGGGCCGCGCCGTACTCGACGGCGGCCTGGGGGCCCTTGCCTTCCATGAAGCCGAACGCGAGACCCGAGGCGAAGCCGTCGCCGCCGCCAACACGGTCATAGATCTCGAGGTTCTCGCGCATCATCGACGCATAGAACTCGCCGCCGGCATAGAGGATCGCCGACCAGTCGTTGACCGAGGCGGTCTTGGCGTTGCGCAGCGTGGTGGCGGCGACCTTGAAGTTCGGGAACTCCTTCACCGCCGTCTGGATCATCTTCTTGAAGTTGGCCGGATCGATCGAGCTGATGTGCTCGTCCAGGCCTTCGACTTCAAAGCCCAGGCAGGCGGTGAAGTCTTCTTCGTTGCCGATCATCACGTCGACATATTTGGCGATGTGGCGGTTGACCTTCTGGGCCCCTTCCTTGCCGCCCTGCGACTTCCACAGGCTGGCGCGGTAGTTCAGGTCGTAGGAGATCACGGTGCCGTACTTGCGGGCCACTTCGACCGCTTCGATCACGGCTTCGGCGGTGTTGCTGGACAGGGCCGCGAAGATGCCGCCGGTGTGGAA
>JACMOF010000242.1 GCA_014378155.1 Caulobacter sp.
GACAAGCCGTCGTTATTGCTGAACAAACCGCCCAAGTCATGACCCAGAGAAATGATGATCGCCCCGGTCAGGGTGGCCAGGTCGATCATGAACTTTGGCTTGAAGCGCTCCTGGCAGTACCAGAGCGCGTCGGCCAGCACGAGGCGGCCCTCGGCGTCGGTATTGATGACCTCGATCGTCTGGCCGCTCATCGAGGTGACCACATCGCCAGGACGCTGGGCGTTGCCGTCGGGCATGTTCTCGACCAGGCCCAGTATGCCAATGGCGTTGACCCTGGCCTTGCGGCCGGCCAAGGCGTGCATGAGGCCGGACACCGCAGCGGCGCCGCCCATGTCCCACTTCATGTCCTCCATGCCCTCGGCGCCCTTGATCGAGATGCCGCCGGTGTCGAAACAGACGCCCTTGCCGACGAAGGCGATGGGCTGGGCCGACTTGTCGGCCGCGCCGTACCACTTGATCACCGCCAGCTGGCTCTCGCGGACGCTGCCCTGGCCGACGCCGAGCAAGGATCCCATGCCCAGCTCGGCCATCTGCGCCTCGCCGAGGATCTCGACCTCCAGGCCCAGTCGCTCGAGACCCTTGACGCGGGCCGCGAATTCCTCGGGATGCAGGATATTGGCCGGCTCGGACACCAGGTCGCGCGCGAACAGTATGCCGTCGGCCACGGCTTCCAGAGCGACGAAGGCCTTCTGAGCCTTGGCGGGGTCGGCGGCGGCGATCTTGACCACGGTCACCGAGGGCTTCTTCTCGGCCTTCTCGGTGGTGCGGTATCTGTCGAACCGGTAGGCCGCCAGCTTGACGCCGAAGGCGGCGCGGGCGCCGGTCTCGGCGTCGTTGCCCAGCTTCAAGACCAGTTCAGTGACTCCCGAGGTCGCCACGGCCTTGAAGGCATGGGCGGCGGCGAGTTCGATCGTCTCCGGCTCGACCGCGCCGTCGCCGTCGACGCCGATCAACACAACGCGCGCGGCCTCCAGGCCGGCGGGCGCGACGAGGTCGAGGCTCTGGCCCTTGGCGCCGGTGAACCGGCCGCCGGCCACGGCGCGCGCCAGGGCGCCGCCGCTGGCCTCGTTGACGGCCTTGGCCTCGGGCGACAGGGCGGCGGCCTCATAGGCCAGGACCGCGAGGGCGGCGTTGGCGCCGGCCAGGGTGTCGGCGGGGACGAACTCGATACGCATGACGCGCTCCTGCAAACCTGTGGAGCCCTTGGAGGACCTTCCACCCGTTGGATTGGCGCAAACCAGACACGAAGAAAAGGACCAATCGACGAGGTCGGCGGCGAGGCTCTCCCCCCAATGTTGGGGATGGCCACTTTGCGGCCTGACTTGAGCGGTTGTGCGCATGCGAACACGCCGTGTAGAAGGAAGCCCTTCCGGGGGTTCGCCGCGCGACTCCGCTTTCCCCGTTATCCGTCGTCGATGCGCCTGATCGAACGCTATCTTTTCCGCCAGTTCCTCGGTCCGACGCTACTGGCGACGTTGGCCTTGATCGCGCTCGCCTTGCTGGCCCGCAGCCTGGCGGAATTCGACGTGCTGATCGAACAGCGCCAGACGGCGATGGTGTTCTTCAAGATCATCGCCCTGGCCCTGCCCCAGCTGCTGGGCATGATCCTGCCGATCGCGCTGTTCGTGGCCACCCTGGTGGCGCTGAACCGGCTGCACACCGAGCAGGAAATCGTCGTCTGCTTCGCGGGCGGCATGAGTCGCTGGCGGGTGATTTCGCCGGCCGTCCGCCTGGCCGTAGTGGCCACCCTGATCTCGCTGGGCATGAGCCTGTGGGTCGCGCCCTGGAGCTCACGGGCGATTCGCGAGACCTTCTTCGACATCAAGTCCGATCTCGCCTCGACCTTGGTCCGTCCGGGCGAGTTCACCGAGCCCGGTCCCGGCTTGACTGTCTACGCCCAGACGATCGACCGC
>JACMOF010000243.1 GCA_014378155.1 Caulobacter sp.
GCTGGTTCCAGTTCGGGGCCTTCAGCCCGCTGTTCCGCAGCCACGGCGAATTCCCGTTCCGCGAGATCTACAACCTCGCCGACGAGGGCACGGACGTCTACAAGAGCCTGGCCTGGTACGACGAGCTTCGCTACCGGCAGATGCCCTATGCCTCCACCCTGGCGGCCGACACCTACCATCACGATGGCAGCATGATGCGCGGCCTGGTGATGGATTTCCCGGCCGACAAGACGGCGCGCGACATCAATGACGAGTATCTGTTTGGCAAGGCGTTCCTGGTCGCCCCGGTCACCGAGTTCAAGGCCCGTTCGCGCCAGGTCTACCTGCCGGCCGGCGCGTCGTGGTTCGACTTCGAGACCGGCAAGGAATTCAAGGGCGGCCAGACGATCAAGGCCGACGCGCCGCTCAACCGCATGCCGCTGTTCGTGAAGGCCGGCTCGATCGTGCCGACCACCGTCGTGCAACAGTACGTGGGCGAGCAGCCCGACGCCCCGCTGACCGTGGTGGTCTATACCGGCGCCGACGGGACCTATGAGCTCTACGAGGATGATGGCCTCAGCAACGGCTACGAGCGCGGGGCCTTTAGCCGCATCCCGATGCGCTACGACAACGCGTCGGGCCGCCTGACGATCGGCGCGCGGGCGGGGACGTTCAAGGGCATGCTCGCCAACCGCATGATCAAGGTCCGCTTCATCGGCGGCGGCGGCAAGCCGGTCGACTTCGACACGGTGGACGCGACGGTCGCCTATGCCGGCCAGGCCGTGGTGGTGACTCGGAAGAAGTAGAACAAGTCCTCCCCCACGGGGCCTCACGGGGGGAGGACTTTAGGCCTCGGTCACCAGCTTGCGCACGATCAGCGCCGTGGCGTTCACCCGCTCGCCGCCCGGCTGCATGACCTCCAGGTGCACATGGTCGGTGATCCCCGGATAATGCTTCTGCAGGCTCTGGTCGTGGCCGATGATCTGGCCCAGGCGCACCGTCTCGCCGACCTCGACGCCTGGCGTCACATAGAAGGCGCGGGCCACATAGCCCAAGGCCGGATTGGTGATCTCGACGAACTTCAGGTCACTGTAGCCGGCATAGGCATAGCCGATCTTGGTGACATAGCCCGAGATCGGCGCCTTCACGGCCTGGCCCGCGACCGCCACATAGTCGACGCCCTCGTGATCGCGCGAGCCGCCGTCGCGGCGGGCTCCGAAATTGCCGTCGCCGAACTCGTCGTGCCCCCGGGGCGCCGCGCCGGTCGGGTTGGCGAAGTCGGGCGCGCCGTCACCGTCGATGTCGGCCCCGCTCCAGACCAGTTCCTTGCGCACAGGGAGTGGGGGCTTGGCGGCCAACTGGGCTAGCAGGCGCTCGACCGCCGGAGCCTGAGCGCGCGGGGCGACATGAGGATTTTCCATTGCCGCCACGACCATGGGCGCGAAGACCAGGGCCAGTCCCAACGCGGCGCGCGCCAGGGGGGCAAGGGTCTTCACGGTCGCTGCGTGCATCTCATCGCCTCTCAGTGTATTCGGGGGTGCGTCGGTCACTCGGGGGTTAACGGCCAGATAAGGCGAAGACGTGGCCGACCAAGTGCGACGGCTTGTCGCGTCCTTGGTCCGATCTACTCGAGCTTTGCTATGTAAGCCTACCGGATATTAGGCAATCCGTGATCGGGCGGGCGAGTTATTCTCGTACAGGTTCAGAAAAACTGCAGTCTCGATTTCGGAAGTGTCGGGAATGACACCCAGTCGCCGAAGACATCTGGCGCTCTAGACTCCTACCCCCGGAAGTCCGATCGCAGACACCGCCGCGACCAGCGCTCCAGACCGCACCAGGGCGTTGGCCGCCTCCATGTCCGGGTGGAAGTGCCGATCGTCGTCCAGGTGAGGCACCTGGGCGCGCAACAAACCGCGGACGGCTTCCAGCGCCGGGCTCGAGGTCAGCGGCGCGTGGAAGTCGCAGCCCTGCACGGCGGCCAGCAGTTCGATGCCGATCACGGCTTCGGCCGCCCCGACCATGACCAGCACGCGCCGGGCGCCGTGGGCGGCCATCGAGACGTGATCCTCCTGGTTGGCCGAGGTCGGGATCGAATCGACGCTGGCCGGATAGGCCTTCTGCTTGTTCTCCGAAACCAGGGCGGCGGCCGTGACCTGCGGGATCATGAAGCCGGAGTTGAGGCCCGGTTTGGGCGTCAGGAAGGCGGGCAGGCCCGAGCAGGCGGGGTCGACCAGCA
>JACMOF010000244.1 GCA_014378155.1 Caulobacter sp.
GCGGCCTGTTCTTGGGGGGTCGGCGTGCGGTTTCCCGGCGGCCGCCAGAACACGGTGTTGGTGGCGAAGGCGCGGTCCAACAGGCCCGCAGCCTTCAGCATGCGGTCCAATAGCTGGCCCGCCTTGCCGACGAACGGCGCGCCTTGGGCATCCTCGTCGGCGCCAGGCGCTTCGCCAATGATCATCAGGGGGGCGTCAACGGGACCGCGCGATACCACGGCCTGGCGCGCGCCTTGGGTTTTCAGCGGGCAGCCGTCGAACGCGGCGATGGCAGCGGCCAAGGCGGGCAGGTCGTTGCAGGCGCCAGCCAGGGCCTTGGCCTGGGTGACGACCGTGTCGAGGTCCGGCCCGCGTCCGAAGGCTGGCGCGGCGATGGGCGCGACGGCGACGGGGGGCGCGGGCTCGCGACGGGCCCGCAGCATCGCCGCGCCCTCGGCCAGGCGGTCGATCGGTTCGTCGGCGTACGAGGCCTCGACACCCGCATCGGCCCAGAAGGCGAGCAGGCTTTCCACGGCGCGCGGATCGACGGCGAGGTCCATGCCTTCATCTTAGTACGAACTTTCGGACGTCGCCACGGTCACGCCGCGCTGCATCGCAGCAATAGACGCGCGTTTATTCTTGACCACCCCGGCGTCACGTCCCGATAAGCTTCGACTCAAACAGCAAGAACGCGGGCAGCGTGCGCCCGCACGGGAGACCCCATGAGCGAAGAGCTGAGCCCAGAGCTCGAACGCGAGTCGATGGAATATGACGTGGTCATCGTCGGCGGTGGTCCGGCCGGCCTGTCGGCGGCCATCAAGCTGAAGCAAATGGCGGCTGCGGCCGGAACCGAGGTCTCGGTGGCGGTGCTGGAGAAGGGCTCCGAGGTCGGCGCCCACATTCTGTCGGGCGCGGTCATCGACCCCAGGGGCCTGGCCGAGCTGTTCCCCGACTGGAAGGCCTTGGGCGCGCCGCTGGAAACGCCGGTCACCAAGGACGTCTTCCGTGTGCTGGGTCCGTCAGGCGACATCGCCCTGCCGATGTTCGCCCTGCCGCCGTTCATGCACAATGACGGCTGCTACATCGCCTCCCTGGGTAACCTGTCGCGCTGGCTGGCGACCCAGGCCGAGGAACTGGGCGTCGAGATCTATCCGGGGTTCGCGGCCTCCGACACGGTCTGGAATGATGACGGCTCGCTGAAGGGCGTGATCGTCGGCGTGGTGGGCATCGCCAAGGACGGCCGCCACAAGGGCGACTATCAGCCGGGCATGGAGCTGCACGGCAAATATGTGTTCATCGCCGAGGGTGTGCGCGGCTCGCTCGCCAAGCAGCTGATCAACAAGTTCGACCTGGCGGCCGGCAAGTCGCCGCAGAAGTTCGGCCTGGGCATCAAGGAGCTGTGGCAGGTGCCGCCCGAGAAGCACCAGCCGGGCCTGGCCGAGCACACCACGGGCTGGCCCCTGGACCAGACGACCGGCGGCGGCAGCTTCATGTACCATTTCGGCGATAACTACGTGTCCATCGGCTATGTGGTGCACCTGAACTACAAGAACCCCTGGCTGTCGCCGTTCGACGAATTCCAGCGCTTCAAGCACCATCCCTCGGTCAAGCCGCACCTGGAAGGCGGCAAGCGCATCGCCTATGGCGCGCGGGCCATCACCGAGGGCGGTTATCAGTCGGTGCCCAAGCTGACCTTCCCCGGCGGAGCGCTGATCGGCTGCTCGGCCGGCTTCGTCAATGTGCCGCGCATCAAGGGCAGCCACAACGCCATCAAGACCGGCATGTTGGCAGCCGAGGCCGCGTTCGCGGCGCTGGGCGCGGGCCGGGCCAGCGACGAGTTGGTCGCATACCAGACCGCCTATGAGAACTCGTGGGTCGCCAAGGAACTGAAGGTCGTCCGCAACGCCAAGCCGTTGATCGGCAAGCTGGGCACGACCCTCGGCGGCGCGGTCAGCATGTTCGACATGTGGGTGACCCACCTGACCGGCGGCTTCTCGTTCTTCGGCACGATGAAGCACGAGAAGACCGACGCGGAGTCGACGGGCCTGGCCAAGGACTACAAGCCGCTGGTCTATCCCAAGCCGGACGGCGTGATCAGCTTCGACAAGCTGAGCTCGGTGTTCATCTCGGCCACCAATCACGAGGAAGACCAGCCGGCCCACCTGAAGCTGAAGGACCCGTCGATCCCGATCGCCGTGAACCTGCCCAAGTACGGCGAACCGGCCCGGCTCTACTGCCCGGCGGGCGTCTATGAGGTGCTCTACAACGAGCAGGGGACCGATCCGCGCTTCCAGATCAACGCCCAGAACTGCGTCCACTGCAAAACCTGCGACATCAAGGATCCGTCGCAGAACATCGTCTGGACCACGCCCGAAGGCGGCGGCGGGCCCAACTATCCGAACATGTAAGCGCAAGGCGCGGTCCGATCGCCCGGACCGCGCCTTTTTCTTAGCGCCATTCTTGCGGCGACGCGGGAAAGCGATGAGGGTGCGGACATGATACGTATGAAGCTGCTTCTCGCCTTGGTCTCGGTCTCCGCCCTGACTGCCTGCGCCACGACAACACCCGCGCCCACGCTGCGTGGAAAGGTCTCCAGCAGCGCCGGCTGGGGCGAGTCGCGCTCGGCCTATGGTCAGTTCCTGGCCGGCCAAGCCGCCTTGCAAAGCGGGGCCAGCGGTCAGGCCGCCAGCTATTTCGACGAGGCCCTGCAACTAGGCGAGGACCCTGGGGTGATCGGCGAACGCGCCTTTACCGCAGCCCTCCTGGCCGGCGACGTTCAACGGGCCGCGACGATCGCGCCCCACGGACCCGACACCAACGAAAACGCCCGGCGCCTGGGCGCCCTGACCCAGGCGATCGATCTGCTGGCCCAGGGCAAGGGGCGCGACGCCAAGGCGCTGTTGCAGGCCCAGACCATCGGCTTTCCGCATCGTCCCGCCGTGGTCCTGCTGGCGCCCTGGCTGGCGGCCGCGACGGGCGATACCGACGGCGCGGTGACCCGCCCCGAACTGCAGGGTGATCGCTTCGTGCAGTTCTTCGGCCAGCTGAGCCAGGCCAAGCTCTATGAGCGGGCCAAGCGCTATGACGAGGCCGAGACCGACTACAAGGCCCTGATGGCGGTGGAGCCCGTGCGGGCACTGTTCATGCTCGACTACGGCGAGTTCCTGGAACGGCGCAAGCGCGCCGCCGATGCCGTGATGCTGTACGACTCGGGCCTCGCCATTGACGCGACCGACCAGGGCCTGATCCGGGCCCGGGCGCGGGCCGTGGCGCGCGGCGGCCCGCCGGCGATGGACACGGTGCGTCAGGGCGCCGCCCACGTGCTGGTGGCCTGCGCGGCCACCTTCGCCAGCGAGCACCAGAGCCAGTTCAGTCTGGCCTATCTGCGCCTGGCCTTGCGGCTTGACCCCAAGCGCGACGACGCCTGGCTGCTGGTCGGCGAGATGCTCGCCCAGGATGATGACGAAACCGGCGCGCGCGAGGCCTATGCCAAGGTGCCGGCGGGCTCGACCCGCTATGTCGCCGCCCAGACCAAGCTGGCCTGGAGCTACCAGACCGCAGGTGACAAGACCAAGGCGATCGCCGTGGCCCAGCAGGCCGCCGCCGCCGTCCCGACCGATCGCGACGCCCAGGTCGGCTATGCCGACGTGCTGCGCGCCAACGAACGCTGGGCAGAAACCGTGGCGGTGCTGGACCCGCTGATCGTCGCCGAGGCCGCCAAGCCCGATTGGCGGCTTCTCTACATGCGCGGCATCGCCCTGGAGCGCGCCAACCGCTGGAGCGACTCCGAACGCGACCTGCGCGCGGCCCTGGCGCTCAGCCCCAACGAGCCCGACCTGCTGAACTATCTCGGCTATTCGTGGATCGACCGCGGCGAACGCCTGCCCGAGGCCATCGCCATGGTCCAGAAGGCCGTGGAGGCCCGGCCGCAGTCGGGCGCGATGCTCGACTCCCTGGGTTGGGGCTATTACCGCCAGGGCGACTTCAAGACCGCCGTGGCCAAGCTGGAACAGGCTGTTGAGCTAGAGCCGGGCGATCCGGACGTCAACGGCCACCTGGGCGACGCCTATTGGCGCATCGGACGCACGGTCGAGGCCCGTTACCAGTGGCAGCGCGTGCTCAGCCTGGAGCCGGACGAGAAGCAGAAGCTGGACGCCGAGGCCAAGCTGAAGAACGGCTTGAACGGTCCACCGGCCAAGATCGCCTCGACGCGGTAGCGCTGCTTCGGCCACGCGGATACATCGGGTTCCGACGATTAAGTCTCTTCAAGGTCCCGCCATGCGCCTCGACGCCTTTGCCCCGGCCAAGGTCAACCTGTTCCTGCACGTCGGCGGCCCCGACGCAGCGGGCTATCATCCGATCTCCAGCCTGATGGTGTTCGCCGATGTCGGCGACACGGTCAGCCTGCAGCCGGCCGACGCCCTGAGCTTCCAGGCCACCGGGCGGTTCGGCGGCGACATTCCCGTCGATGGCGGCAACCTGGTGGTTCGGGCCGCCACGGCCCTACGCGCCAAGCTCGGCGGGCCCACACCTCCGTTCCGCCTGCTGCTCGACAAGGCGTTGCCGATCGCCGCC
>JACMOF010000245.1 GCA_014378155.1 Caulobacter sp.
CAATCCGCGACAGGCTCATCAGGTCGTCGATCAGCCGCGCCATCCGCTCGGACTGGGCCTGCATGATGCCCAGGAACTTGTCGCGCGCCCCCACATCGTCCTTGGCGTGGCCGCGCAGCGTCTCGATGAAGCCCGACAGTGAGGCCAGGGGCGTGCGCAACTCGTGGCTGGCATTGGCCAGGAAGTCGGCGCGGGTGCGCTCGCTGCGGCGGGTGTCGGTCTCGTCGCTGAGCACCAGCAGGGCCAGGCGCGAGCCGCGTTCGTCCAGGCCCAGCGGCGCGCTGTGGGCCACCCATTCGCGGCCCTGGGCTCCGCCGCCCACATAGTCGACCGAGCGCCGCAACCCGCCGAACAGGCTCTCGTCCACCGCCTCCAGCACCTGGGGATTGCGCACCGCAGAGACCAGCAGCCCGCCGCGCGGCTGCAGCTTGAAAAGCTCGCGGGCGGCGGCATTGGCGAACACGAAGCGCCTGCCGGTCAGATCGTCGGCCTCCTCGGCGGCGATGACCATCAGCGGATCGGGCAAGGTTTCGAGAATCAGGGCGGAGGGCGGCGGGCGATCGACGACCGCCGGCGCCGGGGCGGGCGCGATCGGATCGGCGGCGTATCGGCGGGCTCGACGCGCCAGCAGAAGGCCGGCCCCACCGCTGGCCAGCCCGGCGACGATCGCGCCCGTGGCATTGGCGCCGCCGGTCAAGCCCAAGCCCAGCAAGGCCCCGGGACCGATCAGCACCGCCGCCCACAAGCCCAGTGGCATAGGGGTGGCCCCGCCCGAACGGGTCGGCGGTCGCGGCGAGGCCATCGGCATGCGGCAGTCTCGATTTCTGTGGAAAGACGGATTCGTCGAACCAGATATGGCGCCCTGGGGTGGCTTGCGATAGACCGTCAAACGCTCAAGAAGCACGACGTTGGCGGAAGCACCGCAATTTCGCCGCAACGTGCCGCAATCTGGGGTCTGGTTTCTCTCCGAGGTGTCGTTCGTAATGCAGCGCAAGGTCCTGGTCGCGACAGTCGCAACCGCTCCTCTCCTGGCCATGGCGTTCGGCGCTTATGCTGAGACCGTCGTCAATACGGCCCGTACGACGCCGATCGCCACGGCGGCGGCGACGACGGCGGGCGCCCCCGACGACGTCAAGATCGACGCCGCCGGCTCGATCAAGACGACCGCCGGGACCGGCCCGCTCATCCTGCTGAACAGCAACAACAAGGTCACCAACGCCGGCACGCTGGCGACGGTCGGTCTGGACAACACCACCGGGATCGAGATCCGCGCCGGCAATACCGGCACGGTGACCAACTCGCTGGCGATCAGCCTGACCGAGGACTACACCCCCACAGACGACGACAAGACGGCGGCCGGCGTCGCCGCGCCCGACGGCGACCTCGACGGTCCGTTCGCCAAGGGCTCGGGCCGCTACGGCGTCCGCTTGATGGGTCCGGGCGTCTTTACCGGCAATATCGTCCAGGACGGCACCGGCTCGATCATCGTCGAGGGTAACAATTCGGCGGGCGTCTCGCTGGAGACCGGCCTGGTCGGTGACCTGAAGCTCGGCGGTTCCGTCGCGCTCACGGGCGACAACAGCTATGGCGTTCACGTCGCGGCGCCGGTGACGGGCAACGTCACGCTGAGCGGCTCGACCACCGTGTTGGGTGGAAACAGCACGGCGGTGGCGCTCGACGGCGCCGTCAGCGGCGCCTTCGTCGTGCAGGGCTCGATCAGCGCGACCGGCTATCGCTACACAAACCGCCCGACTGAAGCCGTTATCAGCAAGCTCGACACCGACGACCTGCTTCAAGGCGGCTCCGCTGTTCGCGTCGCCGGCAACGTGACCGGCGGCGTGTTGTTGAACGGCCCAACCGGTTCGACCGTCGTCGACGGCACGACAACCACAACGAGCGTGATCTCGTCATCGACCGCGAGCACGGCCGCGCTCAACGTCTTCGGGGGCGCGCCGGCCCTGCTGATCGGCTCGGACACCCAGGCCATCACCCTCGGCGCGGTCGGCGCGGCCGACAACGCCTATGGCCTGGTCTCGAAGGGCTCGATCGCCGCCAGCGGCGTCTATGACAAGATCGCCGCCACCGGCGTCCAGATCGGCGGCGGAACCGGCCAGGCCACGACCCTGACGGGCGGCGCGCGTTTTGACGGCAGCGCCACCGTCGCCGCGCGCGAAGCCAACGCCACGGGCGTCAGCCTGACCGCCGGCGCCGCGGTCCCCTCGCTCTGGAACCGGGGTTCGATCACCGCCGCCAGTTCGTCCTATACGGGCTCGGGAGTGACCGGTGACGCGCGGGGCCTGGTCATCGGCGCCGGGGCCAATCTGGCCAACCTGACCAACAACGGTGGCATCTCGGCGGTCCGCACCGGCGACGCGGGCGACGCCATCGCCGTACTCGACACCTCGGGCACGTTGAAGACCATCACCAATACCGGCTCGATCTCCGCCCAGGTGGCCGCCTCGGGCGCGAAGAAGGACGGCACGACGGTGACGACGGTCGTCACGCCGACGGGCAAGGCGATCGCCCTTGACCTCAGCGCGTCCAACGGCGTCACCCTGACCCAGACCGCGCCGACGTCCTCCGCCACGACCACCACCTATGCCAGCACCGACACCGTCACCACGGCGAGCACCACCTCGACGACCACGACGCCCTCGATCGCCGGCGCGATCCGCTTCGGTTCGGGCGCGGACGTCCTCAACATCCAGAACGGCACGGTGTTCGGCGACATCTCGTTCGGCGCCGGCGCCGACGCTCTGAACATCAACGGCGGCGGCGTCGTGCTGGGCGCGCTCTCCGACACCGACGGCAGACTGGCGATCAATATCGGCAAGGGCAGCCTGGGCTTGACCAATACGGGCCTGATCAACGCCTCCAGCCTGACCCTGGGCGCGGACAGCAAGGTGGTCTTCACAGTCGATCCCACCGCCAATGGCGGCCCTGGGGCGAACACTCACATCAATGTTTCCGGGGCGGTCAACATCGCCTCGGGAGCCCAGTTGGGCCTGCGTCTGACCAGCCTGTTGTCAGCGCCAACCAGCTATACGGTGATCACCGGCGGCAACCTGACCGCCGGCACGATCAGCCAGGATCTGTTGGGCGACACGCCCTATCTGTACGTCGCCAGCAGCCGCGCCGACACCAACAACGTCTATCTCGACGTTCGCCGACGCTCGGCGACCGAGATCGGCATGAACAAGGCCCAGGCCTCGGCCTATGACGCGGTGTTCGCCGCCGTGGGCAAGGATACCGGCATCTCCGGCTCCTTCCTGGGCAAGGACACCAAGGACGGCTTCCTGAGCCTGTACAACCAGATGCTGCCCGACCAGGGCGAGGGCTTCTTCGCCGCGCTGCAGAACGCCAACCAATCGATCGCAGCCGCCACCGGCTACCGTCCCGATCCCGGCGACCGCTACGGTCCCGACAGCATCTGGATGCAGGAAATCAACACCCTGATCCGCCGCGACACCGGCGACACCCAGGGCTCCGACACCCAGGCCTTCGGCTTCGTTGGCGGCTATGAGGCCATGGGCGACGCCGGCGGCGCGCTGGGTCTGACCCTGGCCTATATCAGCGTCGAGGAACACGACATCACCGCCCCGGTCGGCGAGCAGACCACGGGCAACTTCGTGCAGCTCGGCTCCTATTGGCGCCGGTCGATCGGCGGCTGGCGGATGAATGTCGGCGGCGGCGGGGGCTATGGCTGGTACGATGGCGACCGGGTGTTCAACTCGGGCGACGCCAACGGCGACGGCGTCGCCGACGTGGTGCGGACGAATACGGCCAAGTGGAACGGCGCGACGTTCAGCGCCTTTGCCGGCACGGGCTACGAAACCAAGTTCGGCCGCTATTTCGTGCGTCCCGAGGCCCGCCTGGACTACCTGTACCTGCGAGAAGGCAAGCGAACGGAAAAGCTGGTCAGCGCCCAGAACGCGGGCGTGGCCACTACCAACAACGGCGATGGTTTCGACCTGACCGTCGAGCAGCGTAACTCCAGCAGCCTGTCCGCCGACGCCGGCCTGGCCTTTGGCGCCGACTTCGGCCGCGACGTCTGGTGGCGTCCGGAAGTGCGGGTCGGCTATCGCCAGACGCTGGCTGGCAGCGTCGGCGACACGGTCGCCCGCTTCAATGGCGGGAACCCTTTCCACATGGCCGCCATGGACGACAAGCAGGGCGCCGTGACCGTGGGCTTGGCTCTGCGGGCCGGAACGCCGATGTCCTACTTGGCGCTCGAAGCCAACGCCGAATCCGCCAAGAAGCAGAAGCGCTACAATGTGAAGCTTACGGGCCGGGCGATGTTTTAGCCCGTCCGGCGCCGGTTTCAAGCGCCTCCAGGGGCGGTTCGAAACGGCCTGAGCGAACACTGATCGAAAAGGCTCGCGCCCCGGCGCGGGCCTTTTTCGTTTGGATTTCAGCGGCTTGTGCGATGATCCGTACAAGGCCTGAAGGAAAACTCACAGCCCTCCGGCCTAATCTCTATTCAATGAATAGGAATATTCGTCTTTTGTGCTGATCAACAGCGGCGCCGGCCAAGGCGCCGAGAGGGGAAGACCATGACCAAAGCCCACACCGCCTGGCGCGCCGCCCTGATCGCCGGCGCTTCGCTGGTCGCCATGACCGGCGCGGCCCACGCCCAGACCGCCACCCAGACACCCGAGCAGCAGCAGGCCCGCATCGAGGCCCTGGAAGCCCAGCTTCAGGCCCTGTCCGGCCAGATCGCCGACCTCAAGGCCGCGACCGCCGCCAGCCTCAAAGATGTCCGCACGATCCAATCGGCGACCGTCGTCAGCGTCGCCAACGGCAAGCCGACCATCGCCTCGGGCGACGGGGCCTTCAGCGCCAATATCCACGCCGTCATGCAGCTGGACGCGGCCTGGTACAACCAGGACAGCGGCCTGGGGGCCGGCGTCGTGGGCCGCGACCTGAACAGCGGCACCAACTTCCGCCGCGCCCGGCTGGGCGTCGATGGCAAGGCCTTCAAGAACTTCGACTACAGCGTCCTGCTGGACTTCGGCGGCGCCGGCACGGACGGCGCGGGCACGCTGCAAGAGCTGTGGCTGCAGTACAATTATGCGCCCTTCAAGGTGAAGGTCGGGGCCTTCGCCCCCAATGTCGGCCTGGAAGATGTCGCCTCGACCAACGGCTCGCTGTTCCCGGAACGTCCGACGGGCTCGGAACTGTCGCGCGGCCTGGCCGGCGCCGACAAGCGCATCGCCCTGCAGGCCCAGGCCCTGGGCGAGCGCTGGTTGATCTCGGGCGCCGTCACCGGCGCCAAGGCCGGCGATGGCGCCACCTTCGACGAGCAACTGGGCTATGTGGGCCGCGTCGTCTATGTGCCGCTCAAGGGCTATGACTGGCTAATCCACACCGGCGTCAACGCCAGCCTGGTGGCCCAGCCAGCCCAGACCACCGCAGGCGGCGCCTATCCCATCAATGTCACCGACCGCCCGGAACTGCGGGTGGACGGCACGCAGCTGATCAGTTCGGGCGCCATCGATTCCTCCGGCGCGCGCCACTACGGCTTCGAACTGGCCGCCCAGAAGCAGAACTTCCTGATCCAGGGCGAATATTTCGACATCGCCTTGGACCGCCGCAACCGCGCGGCCAATGTCAGCGATCCCAAGTTCCATGCCTGGTACGTCGAAGGCTCCTGGGTGCTGACCGGCGAGGCGCGCAAATATAACGCTGGAAGCTTTGCCTTCGACGCCCCGGCCGTGACCAATCCGTTCGACCCCAAGGCCGGCAAGTGGGGCGCCTGGGAACTGGCGGCCCGCTATTCGACCGCCGACCTCAACTATCATGAATACGCCGCCGTGGCGGCCGACCGGGTTCGGGGCGGCAACCAGGATATCGTCAGCCTGGGCGTGAACTGGTTCCCCAACACGGTGACCAAGTTCTCGCTGGACTATCTGGATGTCGACGTCGATCGCCGCGACGCGGCCGGCGCGCAGATCGGCCAAGGCTACAAGGCCATCAACGTTCGCAGCCAGTACGCGTTCTAAGACTAGCGGACCCGCGTTCCCTCGATGGGGACGCGGGTCGGCGCCATCACGGCGCCGCCAGCCTGGGCCGGGCTGGTCGATCAGCGTTCAAGATCCACCTTCTCAAGCGAGCCACATCGCCATGACCCACGATCCGAAGACCCCCACGCGTCGCGGCCTGCTCGGCACGGCCACGGCTGGCGCCGCGGCCCTCGCGGTTCCCGCCGCCTTCGCCGGCGCGGCCCAGGCGGCCGGCGTCAAGCCGCTGACCCTGCTGAACGTCAGCTACGACCCGACCCGCGAGCTCTACAAGGACATCAACGCCGCCTACGCCAAATACTGGAAGGACAAGGTCGGCCAGGACCTGACCATCAACCAGTCGCACGGCGGTTCGGGCAAACAGGCCCGCTCGGTGATCGACGGCCTGCAGGCCGATGTCGTCACCCTGGCCCTGGCCTATGACATCGACGAAATCGCCGCCAAGGCCAAGCTGCTACCGGCCAACTGGCAGTCGCGCCTGCCCAACAACTCGACCCCCTACACCTCGACGATCGTGTTCCTGGTCCGCAAGGGCAATCCCTGGAGGATCCGGGACTGGGGCGACCTGATCAAGCCGGGCATCGACGTGATCACCCCCAACCCCAAGACCTCGGGCGGGGCGCGCTGGAACTATCTGGCCGCCTGGGCCTGGGCCCTGAAGCAGCCGGGCGGTAGCCCCGCCAAGGCCGAAGCCTTCCTCAAGACCTTGTTCGAGCACGTGCCGGTGCTCGACACCGGCGCGCGCGGCGCGACCACCAGCTTCACCCAGCGCGGCCTGGGCGACGTGCTGCTGTCGTGGGAAAACGAAGCCTATCTGGCGCAGGAAGAACTGCCGGGCAAGTTCGACATCGTCTATCCGTCGATCTCGATCCTGGCCGAGCCCCCGGTGGCGATCATCGACAAGAACGTCGACCGTCACAAGACCCGCCTGGCGGCCGAGGGCTATCTGAACTTCCTGTACAGCCCGATCGCCCAGGACCTGATCGGCAAGAACCACTACCGTCCGCGCAACGCGGCCGCCGCGGCCAAGTACGCCGGCAAGTTCAAGAACATCCCCCTGGTCACCATCGACGACACTTTCGGCGGCTGGAAGAAGGCCCAGACCACCCACTTCGCCGACGGCGGCTTCTTCGACAAGATCTTCAAGCCCAAATAGGGCGACCTTCGCACCTGCGGTCATGGCGGCGGGGACCTCAAGGGGTTTCCGCCGCCCTATATTTTGGTCCACTGTCGAGCGCCCGGCGCCCCGGAACCCGGCGCCACAGGGGACGTTCCGGGACACGGGGCGTCAAGACAGGTCGGGCACAGTGCGAATGACGGACTTTCTGCAGTCGGAACGCGCGGCGGACCTGCTCGCCGCCGAGCACGGCCCGGACGATCCCTTCGCCGCCGCGATCCGCGCCACGCCGATGGCGATGATCGTCACGGACGCCCGCCAGGCCGACAATCCGATCATCTTCGCCAACGACGCCTTCCTGGCCCTGACCGGCTATCGCCGCGACGAGGTGATCGGCCGCAACTGCCGCCTTCTGCAGGGCCCCGACTCCGATCCGGCCGCTGTCGCGCGCCTGCGCGACGCCGTCGCCGCCAGCGAGGCCATCGCCCTCGACATCCTCAACTATCGCAAGGATGGGTCGATGTTCTGGAACGCTCTCTATTTGTCGCCCGTGCGCGACAAGGCTAGCGAAGTCGCCTTCTTCTGCGCCTCGCTGGTGGATGTCAGCGACAAGAAGCAGGTCGAGTTCGAGCTGGGCGACACCCGTGAGCGGCTTGAGGCGGCGGTGGCCGATCGCACGCGCGAGCTGAGCCTGGCACTCGAGCAAAAGACCGCCCTGCTCCACGAGGTCGATCACCGGGTCAAGAACAACCTCCAGCTCATCTCCTCGCTGCTGCTGCTGCAGAATCGCCGCGTCACCGACCCGGCGGTGAAAACCTCGTTGCGCGGCATGCTGGAGCGAGTCAGCGCCATCGCCACCGTCCACCGCCGCCTGTTCCAGAGCGACGACGTCGAGCGCTTCGATGTCTCAGCCTTCGTGCGTGATCTGGTCAGCGACATGATGGGCTCGGCGCGGCGCGATGACATCACGGTCCGGCTGGACCTGGAGCGGGTCGATGTCGCCGCCGCCAAGGCCGCCCCCCTGGCCCTGGTGATCAGCGAGTTGTTCTCCAACACCTTGCGCCACGCCTTCCCGGAAGCCCGCGGCGGCGAGATCTTTGTCGGAATCACGCGGGCCGACAGCGAGTTCCGGATCGAAATCGCCGACAACGGCGTTGGGATGGAGAATTCCGCCGCGTCGGGCGGGTTCGGCCTGACCATCATCCAGTTGCTTTGCCAACAATTGAAGGCTCGATCCGAAACCACCTCCGCCGATCCCGGAACCCGTGTGGTGGTGCATTTGCCAGTCAACGGCCTGCATCACTGAAAAAGGTTGAAGCTGGTGATGACCGAGCGCCCGCTCGATGTATTGATCGTGGAAGACGAGGTCCTGCTGGCCGCCGAGCTGGAATTCCTGCTCGACGAAGTCGGCTACAAGGCAGTCGGCCACGCCATGAGCTCCGGCGAGGCCGTCGCCATGGCCAACGCCCTGCACCCCGACCTCGCCTTGGTGGACGTTCATCTGCAGGACGGGCCGACCGGCGTCGAGGTGGCGCGCACCATTCATGACAAGTGCGGCGGCGTGACGCTGTTCATGACCGCCAACGTCAAGCGCCTGCCCGACGATTTCGCCGGGGCCTGCGGGGTGATCGGCAAGCCCTATTCCTCGCACGGCGTGAAATCGGCCCTCGCCTATCTGGCGGTCTGTCTGCGCAACGGCCAAGCGCCGGGGCCGCCGCCGATCGGGCTAGATCTGGCGCCGGCCTATGCCGAGCACTGGGGCCTGAACGACCTGCCCCGCGCCAGCTAGGTGAGCGCTCCCCTCATCGCCTCCGTCGTCGGCACGGCCGCCGCCCTGCTGTCGATCACCAGCTTCGCGCCGCAGATCTTCAAGATCTGGAAGGAGAGGGACGCCTCCTCGGTGTCGCTCCGCACCTACGCCATCACGGTCACCGGATTTGCCTGCTGGATCATCTACGCCGTGATGATCAAGGCCTGGCCGGTGATCGCGTCCAACACCGCCTGCCTGCTGATGTCCGGCGCCGTGCTGGCGCTGAAGTGGAAGTTCAGTCGGAAAGGGCGGTAAAAATCGCCCTCACTCCTCCGCTCATCCCGACCTTCGTCGGGATGAGCGGAGTTTGGGGGTGGACGCTAGCATGATCGCCGCGTTGAACGCGTGACAGCACCCACCGCGTCCGCTATCGAGGCGCGCCTTTCGCTTACAGGACCGCCGCCCTTGACCGACGTCGCCGAGGAAGCGGGCTGGGCCACCGCCAAGACCCTGGCCGAAGCCCTGCCCTATATCCAGATCTACGACCGCGAGACGGTGGTGATCAAATACGGCGGTCACGCCATGGGCCAGGAGCAGGTGGCCAAGCTGTTCGCGGCCGACGCCGTGCTGCTGAAGCTGCTGGGCGTCCACCCCGTGGTGGTGCACGGCGGCGGCCCGCAGATCAGCCGCATGCTCGAGCGAGCCGGGGTGAAGTCCACCTTCGTGGACGGCCTGCGTGTCACCGACGAGGCCACCATGGAAGTGGCCGAAATGGTGCTGTCGGGCGCCATCAACAAGGAAATCGCCAACTGGATCACGCTGGCCGGCGCCGAAGCCGACGTGCGCGGCGTGGGTCTTTCGGGAAAGGACGCCCGGATGATCACCGCCGAGAAGGTGACCCGCACCCGCAAGGACCCCGGCAGCAACATCGAGCAGGTCGTCGATCTGGGCTTCGTGGGCGAGCCGACCAAGGTCGATCCGCACATCATCCAGGCCCTGCTGACCTCCGAGACCGACTACATCCCCGTGATCGCCCCGATCGGCGTGTCGGAATCGGGCCAGACCTTCAACATCAACGCCGACACCGTGGCCGGCGCCCTGGCTGGGGCGTTGAAGGCCAAGCGGATGCTGATGCTGACCGACATCGCCGGCGTGCTCGACGCCGACGGCCAACTGATCCGCCAGATGACCGTCGCCGAGGCCCGCGCCCTGATCGAGAGCGGCGTGGCCAGCGGCGGTATGATCCCCAAGCTGGAGAACGCCATCTCTGCCGTCGAAGCCGGCGTCGAGGCCGTGGTGATTCTCGATGGCCGCCGCCCCCACGCCATGCTGGTCGAACTGTTCAGCGAGCACGGCGCGGGTACGCTGATCTCGAAATGAGCGTACCCGACCTCACCGTCATCGACACCTGGCTGTTCGACCTCGACAACACCCTCTACCCGGCCGAGTCCGAATACATGGCCCTGATCGAGGGCAAGATGACCGACTTCATGGCCCGCGAGACCGGCCTGCCCCGTGAAGAGGCCCGAGCGATCCAGAAGCGCTATTACCACGAGCACGGCACGACCCTGGCCGGGCTGATGGCCCATCACGGCGTCGAGCCCAAGGCCTTCCTCGACGAGGTGCACGATGTGGCCATGGACCGCCTGACGCCCGACCCTGTGCTGCGCGACGCCATCGACGCCCTGCCTGGTCGCCGCCTGGTCTTCACCAACGGCTCGCTGGGCCACGCCGCGCGGGTGCTCAAGCATCTGGGCCTCGACCATCTGTTCGAGGACACCTTCGCCATCGAGACGGCCGACTATCTGCCCAAGCCGGCCATGGCGACCTTCGAGAAGATCATCGCCCACCACGTCTTCGATCCCAAGACCACGGCCTTCTTCGAGGACAGCGAGAAGAACCTCGCTCCCGCCGCCCTGCTGGGCATGACCACCGTCCTGGTCGGCGGCCACGCGGCCGCCTCGACCGCCGACTTCGTCCAACACCGCACGAACGACCTCGCCGGGTTCCT
Organism: Caulobacter sp.; assembly: GCA_014378155.1. GTDB lineage: Bacteria > Pseudomonadota > Alphaproteobacteria > Caulobacterales > Caulobacteraceae > Caulobacter. The sequence goes on from JACMOF010000245.1 coordinate 10,899, forward strand.
GACCTCGGCGCGCCTGAAGGAAGCCTTGAGATGAGCGACACCCCCCCCTCTTCCATAAGCATGGCCGACCTGCGGACCGAAGTCGAAGCCGCCTGGGAGGCCCGCGACAGCGTCTCCACCGCCACCACCGGTCCGGTGCGCACGGCGGTCGAGGAGACGTTGGCGCTGATTGACGCCGGCAAGGCCCGGGTGTCAGCGAAGATCGACGGCGAATGGACCACCCATCAGTGGCTGAAGAAGGCCGTGCTGCTGTCGTTCCGCCTCAACCCCAACAAGGTGATGCACGCCGGCGCCCTTACTGGCTTGATTGGGGGCGGCGCGGTCGGACCCTGGTGGGACAAGGCGCCCAACAAGTTCGACGGCTGGGACGCCCCTCAGTTCGAAGCCGCTGGCTTCCGCGCCGTGCCCGGCTCGATCGTCCGCCGCGGGGCCTTCATCGGCCGGAATGTCATCCTGATGCCGTCGTTCGTCAACATCGGCGCCTATGTCGACGACAGCACCATGGTCGACACCTGGGTGACGGTCGGCTCCTGCGCCCAGATCGGCAAGCGCGTCCACCTGTCGGGCGGCGTCGGCATCGGCGGCGTGCTGGAGCCCCTGCAAGCCAATCCGACCATTATCGAGGACGACTGCTTCATCGGCGCCCGATCCGAAGTGGTCGAGGGCGTGGTGATCGGCGAAGGCTCCGTCCTGTCGATGGGCGTGTTCATCTCGATGTCGACCAAGATCGTCGACCGCAAGACGGGCCAGGTCCATATCGGCAAGGTGCCGCCCTACAGCGTCGTCGTGCCCGGCAGCCTGCCCGATCCCAAGGGCGGACCCAGCCTGTCCTGCGCGGTGATCGTCAAGACCGTCGACGCCCAGACCCGGTCGAAGACGAGCATCAACGACTTGCTGCGGGACTAGGCGCTCCTGGCCGCAGGGAATCCGATGACCGCGACCTTGACGGCGCTGCGCGACGGATCCCTGGCCGGCGCGCGCACGCTGACGCTGCGCTGTGGGCTAACGGAATTTCCTCCGGAAATCTTTGGCCTGGCCGACACGCTCGAGGTGCTGGACCTTGGCGGCAACGCCTTGACGGCCCTGCCCGACGACATCGGGCGGCTGAAGGCGTTGCGGGTGTTGTTCTGCTCGGGCAATCATTTCGACCGCCTGCCGCCCGGGCTGGGCGACTGCCCGGCGCTCAGCCAGCTGGGCTTTCGCGCGACGGGCCTGCGCGACATCCCCGCCGAGTCGCTCCCCGCCAGCCTCCGTTGGCTGACCCTAACCGACAACCGGATCGAGGTCCTGCCCGCAACGCTGGGCGAACGTCCCGCCCTGCAGAAACTGATGCTGTCCGGCAATCGGTTGCGGGGGCTTCCCACTAGCCTGCAGGGCGCGGGCAATCTCGAGCTCCTTCGCCTGTCGGCCAACCGCCTCGACGCCCTGCCAGCCTGGTTGACGGCCATGCCGCGCCTGGCGTGGCTGGCTTGGGCGGGTAATCCATTGGATCGACACGCGGCGGGCGCCGCGCCCCTGGCCGACTGGGCGACGCTGCGGGCCGGCCGCCTGCTGGGCGAGGGCGCGTCCGGACAGGTTCACGAAGCGGTCTGGACCCCACCGGGCCACCAAGCCCGATCCGTCGCCCTCAAGCTCTTCAAGGGCGCCATGACCAGCGACGGCCTGCCCGAGCGCGAGATGGCCGCTTGCCTGACGGCCGGGGAGCATCCCCACCTGACGGGCGCCCTCGCTGGGTTGGTTGGACATCCCGACGGAGTCCAAGGCCTGCTGATGGACTTGCTGCCCGCGCAATGGCGCGTGCTGGCCGGACCGCCCAGCGCGGAAAGCTGCAGCCGGGACGTCTATGACCCGACCCTAGGCCTCGACCTCGATGTCGCCCTGCGCATCGCCCGCGGCATCGCCGCCGGGGCGACGCACCTGCACGACAAAGGCCTGACGCACGGCGACCTTTACGCGCACAACATCCTTTGGGACGGCGTGACCGGCCAGGCCGTGCTCAGCGATTTCGGCGCGGCGTCGTTCCTTCCGGTGAACGCCGACGGCGGGTTCAAGCGCCTGGAAGTCCGGGCCTGGGGCCTGCTGCTCGGCGAGCTGCTGGAGCGCTGCGATCTTGAAGCCTCGCCCCAGGACGCGCTGTGGACCCTCCAACGCGCCTGCGTGCAGCCCGACGTCGCCGCGCGGCCGTCCATGGCCACCCTCCTGGACGCGCTCAACACCCTCTAGCAGGCTGTTGAAAAAGTCGGTGGCGGCGCTGGACTCGGCATGATTCACTCTGCGTGAGCTCAGCGGGGTGGTGGTGATGCGCGGGTTGGACGGACGATCTGGATCGCTGTTTTCCTATGTGGACCTGGAGGCTCGGGTTCGTCGCGACCATCCGCTTCGCGCGATCCGCGAGATCGCCAACGCGGCGCTGGAGGGGCTGAGCGAGGACTTCGCGGCGCTTTATCCGCCCCGGCTGGGTCGGCCGTCGGTCCCGCCCGAACGCCTGCTGCGGGCCATGCTGTTGCAGGCCTTCTACGGCATCCGCTCGGAGCGTCAGCTGATGGAGCGGATGGAGTTCGACCTGCTGTTTCGCTGGTTCGTGGGGCTGGGGGTGGACGATGCGGCCTGGGATCATTCGAGTTTCACCACCAACCGCGACCGGCTGCTGGAAGGAGAGATCGCCGCCAAGTTCCTGGCCGCGATCCTGGCCCAGCCCCGGGTCAGGCGGCTGCTGTCGAGCGACCACTTCTCGGTGGACGGCACGTTGATCGAGGCCTGGGCTTCGGCCAAGAGCTTCCGCAGGATCGACGGCGACGACAACGATCCGCAAGGCCCGGGCCGCAACGCCGAGCGTGGCTTCCACAAGGAAAAGCGCTCCAACGAGACCCACCGAAGCACCACCGATCCGCAGGCGCGGCTGTATCGCAAGGGCGACGGCCAGCCGGCCCGGCTCTGCTATATGGGCCACGCCCTGATGGAGAACCGCAACGGCCTGGTGGTCGGCGGCGGCGTCACCCAGGCCACCGGCACGGCCGAGCGCGAAGCGGCCCTGGCTCTGGTGGACGCCAGGCCTGACCGCTCAAGGGGCTCGCGTCGGCGCATCACCCTGGGAGCTGACAAGGCCTATGACGTGACCGCCTTCGTCGAGGACCTCAGGGCGCGCGCGGTCACGCCGCACATCGCCGTCAACGGCCACCTGACCAAGACCGGCAAGCGCCGCAAGAGCGCCATCGACAACCGAACCACCCACCACGCCGGCTACGCCGTCAGCCAGCGCTGCCGAAAGCGCATCGAAGAGGTGTTCGGCTGGCTCAAGAGCGCCGCCGGCATGGCCAAGACCAAGTTTAGAGGCCGATCCCGCGTCGATGCGGCCTTCACCCTGGGCTTGGCGGCCTACAATCTGATCCGACTACCCAAGCTTCTGGCCGCCACATGACCGAAATCACCGCCAAAGCCGCCCCGCTCTGACCCGCAAAGCCGCCACAAGGCCCATCCAGGCCGACCAGCAAGATCAAATCATCCCGCGACACCGCCCCAACCAACCCATCCTTGCCTGCGCGGGTCCTTCTTCAACAGCCTGCTAGAGCATTTC
>JACMOF010000246.1 GCA_014378155.1 Caulobacter sp.
CCGGGGGGGTGGAACTGCCCGAATCCCCTGCCCTGCAACGGCAGGCCGGCGCGCAGGGCCATGCCCCCGCCGTCGCCGGTGCAGGTATGGGCCGAGGTGGCCGAGAAATAGGCGCGACCATAGCCGCCGGTCGCCAGGATGACCTGCTGGGCCTGGAAGCGGTGCAGGGTGCCGTCATCCAGCTTCCACGCCGTCACGCCCCGGCAGACGCCGTCGTCCATGATCAGGTCGAGCGCGAAATACTCGATGAAGAACTCGGTGTCGTGGGCCAGGGACTGGCCGTACATCGTGTGCAGCATGGCGTGACCGGTGCGGTCGGCCGCGGCGCAGGTGCGCTGGATCGGACCGTTGCCGAATTCCTTGGTCATGCCACCAAAGGCGCGCTGGTAGATTTTGCCCTCGGCCGTGCGCGAGAACGGCACGCCCCAGTGTTCCAGCTCATAGACGGCGGCCGGCGCGTTGCGGGTCAGATATTCGATGGCGTCCTGGTCGCCCAGCCAGTCCGACCCCTTGACGGTGTCGTACATGTGCCAGCGCCAGTCATCCTCGCCCATGTTGCCCAGCGAGGCCGAGATTCCGCCCTGGGCGGCGACGGTGTGGCTGCGGGTCGGGAACACCTTGGTGACGCAGGCGGTCTTCAGCCCGGCCTGGGCGCACCCCAGCGCGGCGCGCAGGCCCGAGCCGCCCGCTCCGACGACGACGACGTCGAACTTGTGGTCGATAAACGTATAGGCCGACATCAAAAGACTCCGGTGAAGGCGACCTTGAGGATCGAGACGACCCCAAGAGCGCCGCCGAGGACGCATACAAACAGATTGGCCAGGACGAGAACGGTCTTGGTCATGAAGTTCGGGAAATAGTCCTCGATCACAACCTGCACCGCGCCCTTGAGATGGATCAGGGCGACAACGAGCAACAAGCACAGCAAGACCGTGTTGTGCGGGATGGCCACCCACTCGCTGGCGCCGTCGAAGCCGAGGCTGGCCAGGCGCAGGCCCGCGAACAGGCCCCACAGGGTCAACGGAATCAGGGCGACGCTCGACACCCGATCGGTGATGAAGTGGCCGACGCCGTGGTGCGAGGCGCCCAGGCCCCGAGCGCGAGACATGGGGGTGCGGAAGCGGCCGGACGTCGAATGGGCCATGATCAGAGCGCTCCGGTTTGGGCGGCGATGACCCAGACGACGATCGCGCCGACCACGGCGAAGGCGATGGCGCAGGCGCCGGACATGTCGGCGACCTTCGGCGTGAATCCCTTGCCGGCGTCCCAGACGGTCTGGCGGACGGCGTAGGCGATGTTGAACAGCACCGCGACGGTCAGGCCAAACAGCACCAGCTTTCCCAGGAACGAGCCCAGCAGGCCGGTATAGGTCGCGTAGGCTTCAGGCCCCGAGGCCAGAGCCAGGGCCCAGCCGGCCAGCAGGAGCACGCCGACATACAGCGCCATGATGCAGGCCCGATGCAGGATCGAGCAGGTCATGGTGATGTGCCACCGCCAGACCTGGAGGTGTGGCGATAGTGGGCGCTCGGGAAGTCCCCCGCTGGTGTCGGTCATGAAAACGTCCAACCCTTTGGCTTTGTGCGTTGCGGGATGCTTTTAAGCGCGACGTTGGGGGTGTCAACGCAACGCCTTTTGTTGAGAAACGTTCTCAGCATAACAGCGGTAAGGATCAAGTGTCCCGCCAGCGGAACCTGAAGCTGAAGGTGGCGTTATCGGACCCTTAGCGGGGAGGCGCTGTTCATGTCCGGCCCGATCGACTTTCAGAACGTCTTCGACCGGATTCCCAGCCCCTACATGATGCTTGACCGCGATCTGCGCTTCGCCGCGGCCAACCGGGCCTATCTCAAGGCGGTCGAGCTGCGCTGGGAAGACATCGCCGGCCGCTACGTCTTCGACGCCTTTCCCGTCGAGGGTGAAAGCCGCCGGACCCTCGAGGAATCCCTGGCCCGGGCGCGCGACACCGGTCAGGTCGACGTGCTGCCCCTGATCGAATACGCCATCCAGCGCCCCACCCTCCTGGGCGGTGGGTCGGAAGCCCGGACGTGGAGCGCCACCCACACCCCGATCCTCGACGCGCGCGGCCACACCATCTTCATCCTGCAGCACACCCAGGACGTCACCGAGCTCCAGCGCCTGAAGGACGTCGCCTTTGGCGGTCGGGCGCCCAGCGCCGTCACAATGCTGGGCGGCGACATCCTGCAGCGCGCCGAAACCGTTCAGGCCCAGAGCCTGCAATTGCGCCGCCTGTTCATGCAGGCCCCCAGCTTCATGGCCATATTGCGCGGCCCCGATCACGTGTTCGAGCTGATCAACAACACCTATCTGCAGCTGATCGGCCACCGCGATGTGGTCGGTCTGCCAATGCGCGAGGCCCTACCGGAAGTTGTCGAGCAGGGTTTCCCCGATCTGCTCGACAAGGTCCGATCGAGCGCCGAGGCCTTCGTGGGCCGACAGATCAAGATCGCCCTGCAGCGCACGCCGGACGGACCGCTGGAAGACCGCTATCTCGACTTCGTCTACCAGCCGATCATCGAGGACGACGGCTCGGTGTCGGGCGTCTTCGTCGAGGGGTTCGACATCAGCGATCAGGTCCAGGCCCAGGACCAGCAACGCCTGCTGCTCGACGAACTTAACCACCGCGTCAAGAACACCCTGGCCACGGTTCAGGCCATTTCCCAGCAGACCCTGCGCGGCGCGTCCGATCCTGCAGCCTTCGCCAAGGCCTTCGAAGCGCGTTTGCTGGCCCTGTCTCAGACCCACAACGCCCTGACCGACGGCCAGTGGTCCGGCGCGGGCCTGCGCCAAATCCTCAACCTTGAACTGCTGCCGCATGGCGCCGAGCGCGTCAGCCTGGACGGACCCGACGCCCATCTGCCAGCTCGCACGGCTCTGTCGCTAGGCATGGTGTTCCATGAATTGACCACCAACGCCGCCAAGTACGGGGCCTTGGCCCAGGATGGCCGGTTGTCGGTGCATTGGCAGGGGGAGGGTGACGGCCTGGCCTTCACCTGGCACGAGGCCGGCGGACCCACGGTCGCCCCGCCCACCCGGCGCGGTTTCGGCTCGCGCTTGATCGAGCGCAGCATCACCAGCGAACTGCGCGGCAGGTTTGCGATCGACTACCGACCAGAGGGCGTGCTCTGCGAGTTCTGGGTGCCCGTGGCCGTGGCCTAGAGCATTTCCCGACCTGACGGCGTCAGGCCGTGAGCTCTAATCTTTTGTTTTGACGCATTTTTCTTCACGCGAACCGGAACCACTTCGCTCGAAAAATGCTCTAGCGAAACAGGTTCAGCGCCGCCCATTGCAGCAGCAGGATGGTCTTGGCGTCGCAAATCTCGCCGCTGGCGACCATGGCGAGGGCTTCGTCGATCGAGCGCTCCAGCACCTCGATCTCTTCGCCCCCTTCTTCCAAGCCGCCGCCGTCGGAGACCTTCATCGAGGCGTCGTACTCGGCGACGAAGAAATGCAGGATCTCGGTGATCGCGCCGGGGCTCATAAAGGCCTGGAACACCTTGCGCACGCCGGTCAGCCGGTAACCGACCTCCTCCTCCACCTCGGCCCGGATACGGTCCTCGGGCGAAGCGTCGTCCAGCAGGCCGGCGGGGGTCTCGATCAGCAGGTCGTCATAACCCACGGCATAGGCCGGATAGCGAAACTGCCGGGTCAGCAGCACGGTGCGGGCCGCCATGTTGTAGGGCAGCAGTGTGCAGCCATCGCCCCGGTCATAGGTCTCGCGGCTCAGGGTCGCCCACTGGCCGTCGTCGCGCTGCCAGTCGAACATCGTCTTCTTCAGGAGGTAGTGGTCGTCGGATAGCACCGTGACGGTCTTGACCCGCACCCGATCGGCGACGCTCATCCCCTAGTCCCTCACCTTAGCCACATAGTCAGCTGACCGCATTTCCTGCAGACGCGACACCGTGCGCTCGAACTCGAACGACCCATCTCCGGCCGGATACAGAGCGTCGGGCTCGCCATCGGCCAGGGCCACCAGCTTGGCGTCGGCTTCATAGAGCGAATCGATCAGGGTGTTGAAGCGCTTGGCCGCGTCACGCCGCTCGGGCGTCAGCAGCGGCACGTCTTCCAGGAACACGGTGTGGAAGCGCGCGGCGACCGCCAGATAGTCCTGCGGCCCCAGGGCCTGCTGGCACAGGCTGGCGAACGAGGCGCGCAGCAGGCCGCCGACGGCGCGGGGCAGGCGCATCTTGCGGCCCAGAACCTCGAGCGTGGCGCCGGTCTCCTCGGCCCCATCCAGCATGTCGGCCCAGAGGGCGTCGAACTCGGCGGCGGTCGTCTTGTCGTTGGGCGCAAGCCAGGTGCGGGCGGCGCGCAGGCGGTCGAGGCGGAAATCGACCGGGCCCCGCACGGCGACCACGTCCATCCGGTCCTTCAGCATGGCGATGAAGGGGACGAAGAGCTGGCGGTTGAGGCCGTCCTTATAGAGGTCGTCCGGCGGCCGGTTGGAGGTCGCCACCAGGGTTACGCCCTGGGCGAACAGGGCCTCGAACAGGCGGCCCAGGATCATGGCGTCGGCGATGTCGGTGACCTGCAGCTCGTCGAAGCACAACAGCCGGGCCTGGGCGGCGATCAGATCGGCGGTCGGCGCGATCGGGTCGTCGCCTCTGTGCTGGCCAAACCGCGCCTTGCGCTCGGCCGCGTCACCCTTGCGCCAGGCGTCGATATGGCCGTGGACCTCGGCCATAAAGCCGTGGAAGTGGATGCGGCGCTTCTTGTCGATGGGCGCGCTGTCGAAGAACAGGTCCATCAGCATCGACTTGCCGCGTCCCACCGGACCCCACAGATAGACGCCCTTCTGGCCCTTGGGCTTGCGGCCAAACAGCGAGAAGCCGGGCTCGCCCGCCCCGTCCAGATCGGCCTCCAGCCGCGCCAGCGCATCGACGGCGGGGGCCTGGGCGGGATCGGGCTTGACTTCGCCCGCCGCCACCAGCGCGGCATAGCCGTTGCCGACGGGTCCGGTCACGAGCGGTCTTTGATCCGCTTGAGCGTTCCGGTGAAGCCGTGCGTGGTGCGCTCGCCTTGCACGCAATGCCCCGACAGGAACACCATCCCGCCCCTGGTCTCGCCGACCAGCCGGACGACCGCGTCCATCGGCACGTTGACCTCGCCGCGGGCGATGAAGTGCGTCGCGCAGTCGAGCGTGACATAATGACCGCTACCCATCCCGGCGCAGCGCCCGCCCGCGAACAGCACCATGTCGATGAAGCTCAGGATCGCGCCGCCGAAGATCGACCCGCCGATGTTGACGTGGCTGTCATCGGGGAACCAGCGCACGCGCGCCATGCCCTCGCCCTCGGCGCGGAAGATGAACTTGCCCGTCGCCCCGACAAAGGTCCCCGGCGCGGGGTCGCCCCAGCTGTACCAGCCGGGATGGTCGGGGTCGGCGCTGGCGCCATTGGGGCGGGGTTCGTCGGTCATGATCGCGGGCTATTGGAGCGGGTGGCGATTTGCAACCCGCCAGAACGGTGTTACCCCGCGCGCTCGGCGACCAGTTTTTTGGTTTCGGCG
>JACMOF010000247.1 GCA_014378155.1 Caulobacter sp.
CGTGTTGGGTAGCATGTTCTGGCGCACCCACATTGAGACTGATTTTCCACTTTCCCCGGAAGGCCGCGACAAGCTTTCGGTCGAGAACGGTCCTGCAACCGCCAACGGCGCGATGCGAATCGGCACCACCGTAGAGCTTTGGCTTCCGCAAAGTGAAGAGGCGGTTCGCCCGACGACAGGGGATACTGAGACATTGTTTTTGACTGAAGGCCCTAAGGGCACAGTTCTCCTGGTGGATGACGAAGAGTCGGTGCGGGCAATAACAGCTGAGATGCTGACGGACATGGGCTGGGCCGTCCAAGAGGCTAGTTCGGCTGAAACCGCCTTGGCCATGATCGAGGCCGGCCTTCGGCCCAGCCTGATTGTCACCGACCATTTGATGCCCGGAATGACGGGCGTGGAAATGGCCGCCGCCGTGAAGGTCGCTCTTCCGGAAGTCCCGATCCTGCTTGTTTCTGGTTTTGCGGAGCACTCCGGCGTATCGCCGGAGCTGCCTCTTCTCAGTAAGCCCTTCCGAAACACAGACCTTGCGCGAAGCGTCGCTTGGCTTACCGCGAGGCCGGCCGCCACGGCGATGACAGCGGGCACGAACCAGCCGGAGACCTGATCGGCTATCCGCTGGATCGGAGCGCGGCTGCGTTGCGCGTCGGCGACCATCTGCACAATGCGTGAGAGCAAGGTGTCGGCGCCCACCTTCTCGGCCCGCATCACGAAGGAGCCGGTCTTGTTGATCGAGCCGGCGATGACCTTGCCCCCTGGCTGCTTGGTGACCGGCATGGACTCGCCCGTCACCAGGGACTCGTCGATCGACACACGGCCTTCGACGATCTCGCCGTCCACCGGCGCCCTCTCGCCTGGTCGGACCCGCAGCCGGTCGGCTACGAGGACAAGGTCGAGCGTGACCTCCTCGTCGGTCCGTCCTCGCGGAGGCGCCGCGCGGTCTTGGGAGCCAAGTTGAGCAGGGCCTTGATCGCCCCGCTGGTTCGTTCGCGGACCCACAGTTCGAGGACCTGCCCCAGGAGCACCAGCACGGTGATCACGGCGGCCGCCTCGAAACAGACCGGAACGGCGCCCGCCGCGTCGCGGAAAGCGGGCGACGCGCGCCCATATGCGCAGTGGAGACTGGGCGAGACGCCTTCGCGGGGTATCTGCCGCAACGGCAGAGATGGGGATTTGATCCAAGCCAAGCCAAGCCAAGCCAGGCCGTTCAATCGCCTAGACCCGCATCCAAGGCCCGCCACGCGCCGCAGCTTGTGTTCAGGACGATCGCCGTGGAGACAACTTGCGGCTCCCCATTCAGATGACGAAAACCGGCGCGAAGCCGCCCCCCGGCGTCCTGAAGTTGGTGGTCTGTCCCTGGTAGACGCGGGCGGCCATCAGAAGCGGTGAACCAGCATAGGTGTAGAGGCGCATGTCCAGCTTCAGCGACTGGATCTTGCCGTCGACCCTGATCCGCCGTTCGCGGGGCGCGGCGAACGCCTGGGCGATGTAGCCGCCTTGCCGGATGTCCTCCCAAACGCCTCGGGTGATCTTGTCGCCGCGATAGACCGCCTTGCCCCCATGGCCCGCCGCCGGCTTGAAGAAGTAGCGCTTGCGCGCCGCCCAGAGCTGGTTCGCATTATCCGCGGTGACCATGACGGTGGCGGGCACGGCCGCCAGGCTCTGCCGCTGGCTGGATGTGATCGCCCATCGGCTCGCCGCGCCCGGGTCGCAGAGCAGGGCCAGGTTGCGCTTGTCGGCCAGGAGCGCGTGATTGCGAGGGTTGGGCGTGAGCACAACCGCGCCAGCCATATAGGCCTCTCGCAACGGCTCATGGCCGCTTTCGCTCAGGGCGAAGTCCACCAGGCGGTTGTAAACAAGATCCACCGCTTGGTCCTCGAACACCAATCGGCCCTCGGCGAAGCGCAGTTGCTCCGGATCGACCACCCAGGCCTTGAGGCCGTTGCGCTCGAAGAAGCGTTGCGCCAGCAGAAACTCGGGAAGCAGATATTGCTCCCGCAGCCGATCATCGACGATGGCGACTGTTCGCGGCTGTCCCACGCGACCTTGCGCCCGCCACTCCGCCAGGAACATCTTCCAGACGATCGCGTCGAATTCATCTGGACGCGCCCACGCATCGCGTCGTCCGCCTCGCGGCAGCAGGCCCTCTGCGCACGCGCCAGCATGGCGTTGAGGAAGGCGCCCCCGGCATTGGTATTGACCTCGATGAGCTTGGGCCCCTCAGCGCCGAGATGGAAGTCGTAGCCCATGAAGACCCCGCAGGGGCCAAAGTCCTCCATGAGGCGCGGATCATCGAAGCCTTCTTCGCCGACCTGCTGGACGAGCTGTTCGGTCCCATCCCCTGACACGCTGGAGACATCGCCATGGGCCGCCTAGTCCCACCGGAGCCGACCACCACCGCGCCGGACCACGGCGGTGATGCTGGATCTTCAGCATTTTGGCCCAGGGCCTTCCGTTAAAACACTGGTTCGAGACCCCTTTGCCCGCGTCAACGACGTAAAATTGATCTGGGATGTCCGCGCGAGCCCGACCTCTCGGTCCTGACCGTCTACAGGCGACAGGCCGCCGTTGTGCAGAAGCCTTCGGCCAAGAGTTGGCCTCGGCGTTTGACGTGAAAGCCGGGAGATAAGTCGCCAGTAGAAAGGCGGCGAGCAGTAGGAGGTACAGCATGCCCGACCCCAACAAGCCTCAACGTCTTCTCACTGTGCAGCGGCGTGGAAAAAAGGCTCTGACGCACATTTGGTGACGCGATCAGGTGGCATGGCCAATCAGCCGGGCCTGTAGGACATCTAGCTTCCCCCGGCCGTACATCTGGCGCTGAGTAGGGCTGGGTTGATGGTCATGGCGCCAATGGCGCTGCGGATCTGGCGCATCGACTTGCGCACCGCGTCGAGGAAGGCGCGGCTGGCGTTCTCCATCAAGTGCCAGCGGTCGGCGACCTGGACCGCATGCGGAACCGCTTTGGCGGCCGCCAAAGCGTAGGCGCCGCCCCGATCGCGAGCGACGATGGCGATTTGCGGTTGCTGGCTCAGCCAAGCCTGAGCCCTGGCGCGGCTCGCGGTCTGGAAGCAGGCTGATGGGCCGCCTCCGTTCCAGATCACCGATGATCGTCCCGTAGCGATGGTTGCGTCGCCAGACCCAGTCGTTGATGCCAACCACTGTGGGCGGCGTGGGCGCTGGAGAGCCGCGCCGGCGGACTACCCGCAGCAGCGTGTCGTTGCTGACCGGCAGCCTCATAAGAGCTCCTGGCGCACCATTTCGGCCGCCGCAGAGGGTGCAGGTTGAGCGCCGCCCAAGCCGCTTGCTCCCTCCGGAGAGCAAATGGCGCTGGACGTTCCGTTGCTGTGGCGTTGGCCCGAGGATCCGTTGCGTTTGCCGTGCGCGGGAGGCGTAGCCGGACGCGCGAAGGAGGAACTTCGCGGCGAAGGCGCGTCCTTATCCTGTACAGTGGAACTGTCGTTCTTATGGGACTTTTCCAGGCGCCGGGATCTAGGCGCCTGGGCGGCATATCTCTGCGCAAACACCGCGGGCTCAAGATAATGGGCCCGGCGGGCTTGCGTCGCCTCGCGGAACGCAGCGTCAGCGGCCTCCATTTCGTCCAGGCGGGCCACCAGCGGGGCCAGGTCATTAGGGCCCCTTTCCCTGTCAAACTCCTCAGTGCTCGGGGGCCGGGGGTTCGACAGCGAACGGGGCCGCCGCGAAGATCGCGTTGCCTCCGACGAGCGTCAGCAGAGGTCGTGCGGCGTTCGCTGCGCGGCGGGCACGGCGAGATTCACGTCAGGGCGGCCGATCTGGTGTGAAGAAGGTGACTCACCAAGGGATCGCCGCGCCGTCCCAGGCGTAGAACCCACCGGTCGCCTCGGGGCTTAATCCGTCAAGGACACGCAGGATGTGGCCTGCCGCGACCTGCGGCGTGAAAAGCCGGGCCGGCGGGGTCTGCCCGATGAACGGCCGGCTGAGCGGCGTCGCCACCGTACCCGGATGGATCGCCACGCAAATACCAAGCGGATGGGTGCGTGCGTGCTCGATCGCAGCCGTGCGGATGATCATGTTGAGCGCGGCCTTAGAGGCCCGGTAGCCGTACCAGCCGCCCGCCGCATTGTCGGCGATGCTGCCCACCCGCGCCGACAAGGATGCAAATGCGCTGGCGCGGTCACGCGGCATCAAGGGCAGGAAATGCTGCGCGACGAGCGCCGGGCCGATTGCGTTGATCTGGAACTGCCGACCCAATGTGTCCGAGTTCAGGGTCCGAAGGGACTTCTCCGGGCCAAAGCCCGGACCGTGCAGCGCGCCGGTGGCCACGATGACGCGGGTTGGCATCCCCAGGGCCGCCACCCGCCGCGCTGCCGCCAAAAGGCTCGGCGCCTCCAGTATATCGGCTTCGATCCAGGTCTGATCCGCGTCATCAATCAGATCCGACGGGCGCTGACGTGACAGGCCAACCACATGCCCGTATCGCGCATCGCGCCGAAGCGCCTCGAGGAGGGCTCGACCGATGCCGCCACCTGCTCCGATCACCACCGCGATGTCGCCGTTCCCCTCGCCGGTCACTGCGGAACCTGCAGGACCCCGACGCACAGCCCGCCGACGGCGCCGATCGTGAGACCGGTCCTGAGCCGGGCGTACCAAGGCGGCAATCCCTTGGCGCTGACGTCCCAGGCCCAGTTCAGGGCCAAGGCGGCGGTTAGCACGGTCAGCTGAAGGCGGGCTGCGTCAGGGAGGAAAACCAGGGCCGCGAGCCCCGCCAGGGTCGGCGTCATGGCCAGCCCCACGACGATGGGATCGGGTGCGGCGTCCCGCACCGCCAGCCCCCATCGCGCCCCGCCCAGGAATGAAAGGATCAGGGCGGCATAGACGGCTTCGATCGCCGCAGCGACGTCCACCCATTTCGGCGCCAGTACGCTCGCGACGGCCAGCGACCAGAAGGGAATGATCCCCAGAACGCCGTAGGCCAGGACGCCGCGCGGCGTATGTCCCGTTCGCCCTGTCATAGCTTCCTCGCCCGCCGCGCCAGGCCCCATCGCAAGATCGTCTGCAATCCCGGGCGCAGTCTAAGAAAGAGACCGTAGGCTCGTTCCAGGAGCCAAAGGACCGGCGGCGGCGAGGCCAGCACAGCGAGCGGGCGTAGGGCCGGCAGGACACCCCACATGGCCACGAAGGCCGCCGCCCCGGCGACCACCGGCCCGCCGCGAGGCTGGGCGTGCA
>JACMOF010000248.1 GCA_014378155.1 Caulobacter sp.
AAGGCCGCGCAGCTGCCCAGCCTCAGCGCCGCCGCCGGCGCCGAGCGGGCCAAGCAGAGTTACAACAACGGGATCCCCCCCGACTTCGTGCCTCAAGGCTATAATGACTACGGCCGCCTCAGCCTCGATTTCAGCTGGGAGTTGGACTTCTGGGGCAAGAACCGCGCGGCCGTCGCGGCCGCTACCTCCGAGACCCGCGCCGCCCAGGCCGACGCCGCCCAGGCCCGGCTGATGCTGGCCACCTCGGTGGCGGGCGCCTATGCCGATCTGGGCCGGCTCTACGCCGAGCGCGACCTCGCCGAACGGGCCGTGGCGTTACGGCTGGAGACCGAAAAGCTGGTCAGCGACCGGGTGACCAACGGCCTCGACACCCGCGGCGAGCTGCGCCAGGCCCAGGCGGGTCCGCCGACCGCGCGCGCCGAACTGGCCTCGCTGGATGAGCAGATCGCCCAGACCCGCAATGGCCTGGCCGCCCTGCTGGGGGCCGGTCCCGACCGGGGCCTGACCCTCGCTCGCCCGCACATCGCCAATCTCAAGCCCTTTGGCCTGCCCGTGAACCTCGCCGCCAACCTGATCGGCCGGCGCCCCGACATCGTCGCCGCCAAGTGGCGGGCCGAAGCAAGCAAGCGGCGGATCGGCCAGGCCAGGGCGTCCTTCTATCCCAACGTCAATCTGGCCGCCGCCATCGGCGTGCAGTCGCTGCACCTGGACAAGCTGCTGGACAGCGGCTCGGACGTCGGCAGCGTGGGTCCGGCCGTCAGCCTGCCGATCTTCGAGGGCGGCCGCCTGCGCGCCAACCTCAAGGCCGCCGAGGCCGACCGCGATGTCGCCGTGGCCGCCTACGACTCCGCCGTCACCCAGGCCCTGCGCGAGGTCGCCGACGTCGCCGCCAGCGAGCGGGCCCTGGCCACGCGGCTCAGTGAGAGCAATGCCGCGCTGGACGCCAGCGAGGACGGCTATCGCATCGCCAAGCTGCGCTATGAGGGCGGCCTTTCGACCTACCAGAACGTGCTGATCGCCGAGCAGGCCGTGCTGACCAACCGTCGCGCGGTCGCCGTTCTCGACAGCCGCGCGCTAGTCCTGGACGTCGCCTTGGTGAGCGCCCTGGGCGGCGGCTTCGATCCGACCTGATCTCTCGATCGCTTTTCGCCTTTTCCAATTCTCGCGCCTTCAGGACCTGCCCCATGGCCGACACCGCCGCCTCAGCCAAACCCGCTCCAGCCGCCAACGGTCGCCGCCGCCAACTGCTGACCGGCCTGGCCGTCGTCGTGGCGGTGGGCGTCGTGCTGTGGATCCTTTACGCCGTGCTGATCGGCGGCAAGCATGTCGAGACCGACAACGCCTATGTCGGGGCCGACACCGCCCAGGTGACGCCGCTGGTCAGCGGGCCGGTGGCCAAGGTGCTGGTCTCCGAGACCCAGATCGTCCAGGCCGGCCAGCCCCTGGTCGTCATAGACGACGCCGATGCCCAGATCGCCGTGCTCTCCGCCCAGGCCGCGCTCGGCCAGGCCCAGCGCAAGGTGCAGGGCTATTTCGCCAGCGACGCCGCCTTGGCTGGCCAGGTCCAGGCCCGCGACGCCGATATCGCCAGCGCCAGCGCCGCCTTAGCCGGCGCCCAGGCCAATCTTGAGCAGGCCCGGGTCGAGCTGTCGCGCCGCAAGGCTCTCTCGCAATCCGGCGCGGTGTCGGGCGAGGAGTTGACCACCGCCCAGAGCCGCTTCACCAACGCCCAGTCGGCCCTGGCCGAGGCCCGCGCCGCCCAGTCCCAGGCCCAGGCCACCCGCAGCGCGGCCATCGGCTCGCGCGGCGTCAACACCGCCCTGATCTCCGGCTTGCCCGCCGGCAAGAATCCCGAGGTGGTCGCCGCCGAGGCCCGTCTGGCGGGCGCCCAGCTGGCCCTGACCCGCACCGTACTGCGCGCCCCGATCGCCGGGGTGGTGTCCAAGAAGAGCGTGCAGGTCGGCCAACAGGTCCAGGTGGGCGCGCCGCTGATGGCCATCGTCCCGACCACCACCGCCTATGTCGACGCCAACTTCAAGGAAGTGCAGCTGGACAAGGTGGCCATCGGCCAGCCGGTGACCCTGACCTCGGATCTCTACGGCCGCCACGTCAAGTTCCACGGCAAGGTCGTGGGCCTGTCGGGCGGCACCGGCTCGGCCTTTTCGCTGATCCCGGCCCAGAACGCTTCGGGCAACTGGATCAAGGTGGTCCAGCGCCTGCCGGTGCGCATCGCCCTGGATCCGGCCGACCTCAAGGCGCACCCCCTGCGCGTGGGCCTGTCGATGAAGGTCGCGATCGACATCTCCAAATAGCCCGACCCACTCAACGGGCTCGCTGATCAGATCCAAGGAGCGCCGCATGGCCGCCCAGGACTCCCCTCCCGCCGACGGCGGCCCCGCGCCGATGACCGGCATGATGCTGGCGGTCACCTCGATCGCCCTGGCGCTGGGCACCTTCATGCAGGTGCTGGACGGCACCATCGCCAACGTCTCGATCCCGACCATCGCCGGCAATCTGGGCGTCAGCACCAGCCAGGGCACCTGGGTGATCACCTCGTTCGCCGTGGCCAACGGCGTTTCGGTGCCCCTGACCGGCTGGCTGATGGGACGCTACGGGGTCGTCAAGACCTTCGTCGTCTCGGTGATCCTGTTCACCATCGCTTCGTTCCTCTGCGGAATCTCGTGGAGCCTGCCGTCCCTGATCGGCTTCCGCATCCTGCAGGGCCTGGTCTCGGGTCCGATGATCCCGGGCTCGCAAGCCCTGCTGATCATGATCTTTCCGCCAAACAAGCGGGGAACCGCCCTGGCTATCTGGTCGATGACGACCCTGGTGGCGCCAATCTGCGGGCCGATCCTGGGCGGCTACATCTCCGACAACTTCGCCTGGCCTTGGATCTTCCTGATCAATGTGCCCGTCGGCTTGATCTGCGCCTTCCTCTGCTGGCGCGGGATGAACAGCCGCGAGACCCCCACCCGCAAGGTGCCCATCGACACCACCGGCTTCATGCTTCTGCTGGTCTGGGTGGGCGCCCTGCAGGTCATGCTCGACACCGGCAAGGAAGCTGACTGGTTCAACTCGCCAGCCATCGTGGTGGAACTGCTGGTGGCCATTGTCGGTTTCGTCGCCTGGGTGATCTGGGAGCTGCACGAGAAGTACCCGATCGTCGACCTGTCACTGTTCAAGTCGCGCAACTTCGCCCTGGGCACCCTGGCCTTCTGCCTGGGCTATGCGGTGTTCTTCGGCAGCAACCTGCTTCAGCCGCTGTGGCTGCAGACCCGGATGGGCTACATCGCCACCTGGGCCGGCCTGGTCGCCGCGCCCAGCGGCGTGGTGGCCGTGATCCTGACGCCGTTCGCCGCGCGGATCATGCAGAAGGTCGACGCCCGCTGGACCGCCACCCTGTCGATGGCCGCCTTTGCCCTGTCGTTCTACATGCGCTCGGGCTTCACGCCGGACGTCGACTTCAAGGCCCTGGTCTGGCCGATGCTGGTGCAGGGGGTGGCGATGAGCACCTTCTTCATCTCGATGGTCACCATCTCGCTCAATGGCGTGCCGCCCCAGCAACTGCCGTCGGCCTCGGGCCTGTCGAACTTCTCGCGGATCACCGCCGGCAGCTTCGCCGCCTCCCTGACCACCACGATCTGGGACCGCAGCGAAGCGGCGCACCAGACGCGCATCGCCGAAACCATGAGCTCCAACGATCCGGCCTGGCTGGCGGCGGTGGAGCACATGCAGGCGGTGGGCATGAGCCATGCCCAGGCGGTGGGCGCGGCGACCGGCCAGGTGGTCAACCAAGCCTATCTGCTGGCCACCCTCGACTTCTTCCGCGCCTCGGCCTGGCTGACAGTGCTGCTGATCCCCTGCATCTGGCTGACCAGGAAAGCCATGGAAAGCGGCGGCGCCCCGCCGCCTGCCGACTAGCCGCCCTACCCTTCCCTCTCAACGCCGCCTAAGATAGCCGCGTCGAGAGGGCCTCAAGACAACATGACGACGCCGACCGCCAATCCCCTGCGCCTCTACCAGCGCGTGGCCGCGTCGATCGGCCAGGCCATCGCCGACGGCCGCTACCTGCCCGGCCAGCGCCTGGCCTCCGAGCGCGACCTGGCCGAGGAGTTCGGCGTCAGCCGGCCCACCGTGCGCCGAGCGGTCATCGCCCTGGAGATGCGCGGCCAGTTGGAGGCCAAGCAGGGCTCGGGCGTCTATGTCCGCCAGCCCGGTCCGCAACCACCAATCCCGCGCGACCTCGATATCGGCGCCTTCGACCAGGCCGAGGCGCGCCGCCTGTTCGAGGGCGAGGCCGCCGCCTTGGCCGCCACGCTGATCACCGAGGAGGGACTGGTCTATCTCGAGACGCTTCTGGCCGAGATGAACAGCGAGGAATCGACCAAGGAACAGTCGGAACTGGCCGACCGCCAATTCCACATCACCATCGCCCAGGCCACCCGCAACAGCGCGATCGTCCTCGTGGTCGAGAACACCTGGGACCTGCGTTACAAGTCGCGCCTGTGCATGCAGATGCTGGAAAAGGCCCGGCACGTGCGCAAGCGGCCGCTGAACGACGAGCATCAGGACATCATCGAGAGCCTTCGCACCCGCGACCCCAAGGCCGCCCGCGCCGCCATGCAGACCCACCTGGGCGGTTTGATCGAGAACCTGCTGCTGACCGCCGAACTGGAAGCCATGGAACAAACCCGCGAGCGCCTGGCCAGCAAGCGCGAGGAAATCGCCCTGAGAGCCGCCAGCGCCGCCAAGTAGCCTCAGGCGGAAGACCACCGGACCCGCGAACAGGTCCGGCCGGCAGGGTCGTGAAGAGCCCGAGAGTGAATTTGCTTCATATCAAAGCGTCGTCCAAAATCCCCGTCTCTCCGGCGAAGGGCGGGCCCAGGTGAAGCCCACGAGCCGCTCAGCATGAATATGGATCTTGGCCTTCGCCGGGAAGACGGAGGTTAGAGCGGTCGCTTCCATGTAAGCCAAACGCGCGCTGGGGCATTTTTCGAGCGAAGTGGTTTCGGTTCGCGTGAAGAAAAAATGCGTCAAAACAAAAGATTAGAGCTCACGGCCTGACGCAGTCAGGTCGGGAAATGCTCTAGAAGTTCACGTCCAGACGCGCGCCGAAGTCGCGGAAGGCGCCGCAGCGGGTGAACCAGGTGCGGCCCAAGGCGGTCGGGATCGCCGGGTTGCTGTAGCCCGACGCGCCATTCCCCAGGCCCTAGGCCTAACGCTGGTCGAGCAGGTTGTTGGCGACCGCGATCACGGCCGTGAAGGCAACAAAGCCCGTTGGATATTCATGATGGTTCCCCTCCCTCGCGGACGCCCAACCGGTTGCTCCGGCCATTTTTGGCGCCAACTTGGTCAGACCAAAATGACGAACGGAAATGTAACTTGCCAAGCCAGGGCTGAAACCAACGTTATATGC
>JACMOF010000249.1 GCA_014378155.1 Caulobacter sp.
CGGTGCTTGCTCTGCCTGCCTGACCTGTCATGTGTCGGCCATCCCGAGCAGTGCGGTAATGTTGCAAGCGTTCGCGCTGCCCCGTGCCGCACCCCCGCTGGAGCGTCGCCGCTTTGCCAGCGCCGACACGGCACCGAGCCAAAAACCACCGATTTCCTGACATCAAGGCCCAAACTGGGCCTTTACTTTGCCACTTGGCCTGGCCACACAGCTAGCGCCAGGCGAACCGGGCTTACAGCCCGCCTTGCATCCCGTCAGGAGAATCTTTGTGAACACCCATTTTTTCATGGCCGCTTATGGTCTGGCAAGCCTGCTTGGCATGGCCGCTCACGCCCAGCCAGCGGCTCCACCCCCACCACCCCCCCCCCCACCCCCCGCCCCGCCCCCCCCCCCACCACCCCCCCCCCGCGGCGGGGGGGCCCGTAACGTTTTGCGTTCCTGTGCGCGGACGACCACGCCGCATTGCGTTCCCACGCCGGGGGATTCATACCGGGGCCAGTCAGAATCGCCCCACCTTGACGGGTCCCATGCCCAAGCCTTCCGCCCTGCCTCAGGCGTCCCTGTTCGACGACGCGCTGAACCCGCCGGCCGCCCCGCCGCTGGCGGAAAGCCATGAGCCGCGCCCGGATCCGGCGATCGTCGGGGGCAAGTCGGCGGTCGGCGGCTATTCCGCCAAGGACATCGAAGTCCTCGAGGGGCTGGAGCCGGTGCGCAAGCGGCCCGGCATGTACATCGGCGGCACCGATGAGCGGGCGCTGCACCACCTCTTCGCCGAGGTGCTCGACAACTCGATGGATGAGGCCGTGGCCGGCCACGCCAAGATCATCTCCGTCCGCCTGGACGCCGACGGCATGCTCACCGTCACCGACGACGGCCGCGGCATTCCCGTCGACCCGCACCCCAAGCATCCGGGCAAGTCGGCGCTGGAGGTCATCATGACCGTCCTGCACTCCGGCGGAAAATTCTCCGGCAAGGCCTACGAGACCTCCGGCGGCCTGCACGGCGTCGGCATCTCGGTGGTCAACGCGCTCTCGGAGCGGGTCGAGGTCACCGCCTGGAAGGACGGCTTCGAATGGCGCCAGGCCTTTACCCGCGGCAAGCCCTTGGGCGGGATCGAAAAGCTCGGCCCGACCCGCAAGCACGGCACCGCCATCGCCTTCCAGCCCGACCCGGTGATCTTCGGCGAGGGCGTCGCTTTCAAGCCGGCCCGCCTCTACCGGATGGCGCGGTCCAAGGCCTATCTGTTCGGCGGCGTCGAGATCCGCTGGTCCTGCGACCCCTCCCGCATCCACGACCAGACGCCGGCCGAGGCGGTGTTCCGCTTCCCCAACGGCCTGGCCGACTTCCTGGCCGAGCGCGTCAAGGGCATCGAGACGGTCACGCCAGAGCCGTTCGCGGGCCGCTGGGAACGCCCGGGCGAGACCGGCAAGGTCGAGTGGGCGATCGCCTGGACCCCGGCCGGCTTCGGCGAGGCCGACGGCTTCATGCAATCCTACTGCAACACCGTGCCGACGCCCGAAGGCGGCACGCACGAGAGCGGATTTCGCGCCGCGCTCACCCGCTCGCTGAAAACCTACGCCGAACTCACCGGTGAGAAGCGCGGGGCGATCCTGACCGCCGAGGACGTGGTCGCACAGGCCGGCGCGCTGGTCAGCGTCTTCGTCGCCAATCCTGAGTTCCAGGGCCAGACCAAGGAGCGCCTGTCGTCCTCCGACGCCCAGCGGCTGGTGGAAAAAGCCCTCGCCGATCCGTTCGACCACTGGCTGACCGCCCAGCCGAAGGCCGCCTCCGCCCTGCTCGAATTCGTCATCGAGCGGGCCGAGGAACGCCTGAAGCGCCGCAAGGACAAGGAAGTCTCCCGCGCCTCGGCGACCCGCAAGCTGCGCCTGCCCGGCAAGCTCGCCGACTGCTCCGGCAACGCCATCAACGGCACCGAGATCTTCCTGGTCGAAGGCGACAGCGCCGGCGGCTCCGCCAAACAGGCCCGCGACCGCAAGAGCCAGGCGATCCTGCCCCTGCGCGGCAAGATCCTGAACGTGGCCTCGGCCACCCTCGACAAAATGGGCGCAAACAAGGAACTCACCGACCTGCTGCTGGCGCTGGGCGTCCAGGCGGGATCGAAGTTCAAGGAAGAGGACCTGCGCTACGACCGCGTGGTGATCATGACCGACGCCGACGTCGACGGCGCCCACATCGCCAGCCTGCTGATCACCTTCTTCTACCGGACGATGCCCGAGATGATCCGTTCGGGCCGGCTCTTTCTGGCGCTGCCGCCGCTCTACCGGATCAGCCACGGCGGCAAGGCGATCTATGCCCGCGACGACGCCCACCGCGACGAGCTGCTTGCCACCGAGTTCAAGGGCAAGAAGCCCGAGATCAGCCGCTTCAAGGGCCTTGGCGAAATGATGCCGGCGCAGTTGAAGGAGACCACCATGGATCCTTCCAAACGCACGCTCGCCCGCGTCACCCTGCCCCGCTCCGAGGAAATCGTGCAGGATCTGGTCGAGGCGCTGATGGGCCGCAAGCCCGAGCTTCGCTTTCAGTTCATCCAGGAAAACGCCGAGTTCGCGGTCGCGGACTTGGACGTCTAGGAACAACCTTCACCGCCGCGCGTTCCCTCCGGCAACGGAGAACCTGATGGCCAAGAAGATGAAGTCCCTGCTGCCCAAACGGATCGGCAAGGTCAAGATCGGCAAGTCGACGCGCAAGGGCGCGCTCGCCGATTTCCTGACCTCAAAGGCCGGCTTGGCCCTGATTGCCGAGGCGGTCATGGCGGCCGGGACGCTGACCGCCGTCAAGCTCAAGGACAATCCCAGGGTCCGCGGCGCGGTCGCCACCGCCAAGACCAAGAGCGTCAAGGCCGGCCACGACGCCAGGGAAGCCATCAGCTATGCGGTCGGGGAGGCCGTTCGCAGCTTTTCCAGCGCCCTTCATCGCCTTCCCGCCGATCGCGCGCCGGTCGCCGACGCCCCCGTCTGGTCGCCGCTCAAGCCTGCCCCCGCGCCCAAGTCAACCAAGCCACGGACCCGCCGCACGACGCCGGCCGGCGCCCCTCCAGCCTGAGACTTGGCCCCGCCAGGTGCCCGAAATCGCGACGCCCTGGCGACACCTTTGAACCGCTAAGTTCTTCCACGCGTTGACTTAGCGGAGTTGGACCGTATCTTCCGCCCCGCGGGACGATATCCGTCAGCGCCGCCGTGGGCGCTCTTCCCTAATCCAGGGACGGGGCCCGCCTCACCTGTAACGAATGACCGAATTTTCAGAACTGGGCCTTTCGCCCGCGACCCTTCAGGCTGTCGCCGACACCGGCTACACCACCGCAACACCGATCCAGGCCGAGGCCATCCCCTATGCCCTGAACGGGCGTGACGTGCTGGGCATCGCCCAGACCGGGACCGGAAAGACCGCCGCCTTCACCCTTCCGATGATCGACCGGCTGAAGGCCGGACGCTCCAAGGCCCGCATGCCGCGCGCCCTGGTCATCGCCCCCACCCGGGAACTGGCCGACCAGGTCTCGATGTCCTTCGAGAAGTACGCCAAGGGCCAGAAGCTCTCCTGGGCGCTCCTGATCGGCGGGGTTTCCTTCTCCGACCAGGAATTGAAACTCGACCGCGGCGTCGACGTCCTGATCGCCACCCCCGGCCGGCTGCTCGACCACTTCGAGCGCGGCAAGCTCCTGATGACCGGCGTGCAGATCATGGTGGTCGACGAAGCCGACCGCATGCTCGACATGGGCTTCATCCCGGACCTGGAGCGCATCTTCAAGCTGACCCCGGTCAAGAAGCAGACGCTGTTCTTCTCCGCGACCATGCCGCCGGAGATCACCCGGCTCACCAAGCAGTTCCTCAACGACCCGATCCGCATCGAGGCCTCGCGCCCGGCGACCACGGCCGACACCATCACCCAGTATCTGGTCCGGGTGCCGACCCAGGATCACAAGGCCAAGCGCACGGCGCTGCGCGCCCTGATCGAACGGGCCGACGTGAAGAACGGCATCATCTTCTGCAACCGCAAGTCCGAAGTCGACATCGTCGCCAAGTCGCTGAAGACCCACGGCCATGACGCCGCCCCGATCCATGGCGACCTCGACCAACAGACCCGGATGCGCACGCTGGACAGCTTCCGCAAGGGTACGCTGAAGCTGCTTTGCGCCTCTGACGTCGCCGCGCGCGGGCTCGACATCCCGGACGTCAGCCACGTCTTCAACTACGACGTCCCCAGCCACGCCGACGACTATGTCCACCGCATCGGCCGCACCGGCCGCGCGGGAAAGTCCGGCCAGACCTTCATGCTTTCCACGCCGGGCGACGCCAAGAACCTCGAAAAAGTGCTGAAGCTGATCGGCAAGGTTCCGGAAGAGATCGTGCTCGACATCGACTGGTCCTCGATCAAGGACGAGCCCCGCGCCAAAGGCGGCCGCGATGGCGGCCGTGGCGGAGACCGTGGACGTTCCGGCCCCACCCCGCGCGACCGCGACCGCCGTCCGCGCCCGGTTCCGGAGCACGGTCAGACCGCGTCGATGGAACCCTTCAATCCATCCGCGGAGATCATCCAGTCTTCCGAGACGCCGGCTCCGCCGGCCGAACGCACCGAGCGTCCGGCTCGCGGCCGCAATCGCCGTGGTTCCGAACCGCGCCCGGCGCCAGCCGAGGCCGCGCCCGCGCCGCTGGAAGCCGCCGCCGCCTCGGCTCCTGAGCGCCAGGACGCCAGACCGCCCCGCGAACGCCAGGAGCGCTCGGAACGCCGTCCCGAACGTGACCGCGGCCCCCGTCCCCAAGGTGATCGGCCCCAAGGTGATCGCCCGCAGGGTGACCGGCCGCAAACGGACCGCCCCCAAGGCGACCGCCCGCAGGCCGAGCGCGCGCCGCGTGACGAGCCGCGCCGCGACCGGCCGGAACGCAGCCGCGACCGCCAGCCCCGCGACCGCGACGACGGCGATGACGGCGTCGTCGGCTTCGGCCACGACGTGCCCGCCTTCCTAGCCAAACCGCCCCCGCCAAGATCGGACGACTGACACCGGGCCAAGCCCTGCGACAATCGGCGGTAGAGTGGCTTAACTCGGTGTTTGTGCTTCGGACCTAAACTTAGTCCTCGCATAGGCAACCGTCGGTCGCCTCTTGAGGACGCAGAAGCCATGTCCGCGGACATCGAAACCTCGCTGCGCGGCCCCCAGTCCTACGAACTGGCTCAACGGGCCGTCGAGGTCATGGAATCCCACGGCGTCTGGCCGACCATCCGCAATTTCGAGCTCTGGGTGCACTATGTGGGCCTCAAGACGAGCCCGCTGGCCGAAGAGATCGAGCGCCTGATCGCCGCCGGAGAGCCCTTCACCGAAAGCGTCGGTGAGGCGCTCGCCGCCCGGTTCCTGCCCGACTCCAAACGCAACGGCGAAATCCTCGACGCCGGCGATGCCTTGTCTCGCGAGCTGCAGTCCGTCGCCGTGGCCATCGAGTCCGCTCAGAAGACCAGCGCCATCTACGGCGAACAGTTGGCGTCGGCTTCCGAAACCCTGGCCGGTCAGGATGTCGCCAAGGCCAAGTCGGTGATCGACGACCTGGCCACGGCCACCCGTGCGGTCCAGGCCCAGAACAAGCAGCTGGCGACCCAGCTGGGCGAAACCAACGCCGAGCTCACCCGGCTGCGCGAGAACCTGGAACAGGTCCGCCGCGACGCCATGACCGACGGCCTCACCAACCTCGCCAATCGCAAGTCGTTCGACGAAGCGCTGGAAGCCGCCTGCACTGAGGCCGACGCCAACAACCAGCCGCTCTGCCTCGGCATTATCGACATCGACCATTTCAAGGGCTTCAACGACACCTGGGGCCACCAGATCGGCGACCAGGTGCTGCGCTATGTCTCCAGCGTCATCGGCCGCATGGGCGCATTCCCGCGCCTGGCCGCCCGCTACGGCGGCGAGGAGTTCGCGGTGATCTTCCCGGCCGAGCAGACCGCCAGCGCGCACGCCGTGCTGGAAGAAATCCGGCTGGAAGTCTCCTCTCGCGCCCTGAAGCGCCGCTCGACCAACGAAGACCTGGGCGCCATGACCGTCTCCTCCGGCATTGCCCTTCGGCTGCCGGGCGAACCCTCGGCCAACCTCCTGGAACGCGCCGACACGGCCCTCTACGCCTCCAAACACGCCGGCCGCAACCGCACCACCATCGCCGCCCCGCCCCCCGCCACTGCCGTCGCAGCGTAGGCCGCCATTTTCCTTCTCCCTCCTGTGGAGACAAGGGCCGCCACACGCCTGACCTTGCCCAACACCCGCGGTACACAAGCTTTCCGCTAGGCTGACGCCGGGGTATCCTCCGTTAAGTCGGGTCCAACGAGATCCGGCAGGAGGAATGCCATGGACGGCGCAACCGCACCCGCGAAAGTCAGGACCGAGGTCCGCGACCGCATCGGCATCATCACTCTGAACGACCCGGCGACGCTGAACGCCGCGGGCCTCGACCTGATGGCCGAACTTCATGCCGCGTTTGAGCGTTTCGTGGCTGACGCCGGCGTGCGCGCCATCGTGATTACTGGCGAGGGCCGCGGCTTCTGCTCGGGCGCCAACCTTTCCGGCGGCGGCGCAGGCGCGGCCACGTCGGGTCCGGCCGATCCCAACGGCCCCAACCAGTCTCTGCTGAAAGTGTACAACCCCTTCGTCAGCGCGGTCCGCAAATCGCCCAAGCCGCTGGTCGCCGCGGTCAACGGCGTGGCGGCAGGCGTCGGGGCCCCACTGGCGCTGGTCTGCGACCTCTGCGTCGCCGCCGAAAGCGCCTACTTCCTGCAGGCGTTCCGCCGCATCGGCCTGGTGCCCGACGGCGGGGCGACCTACCTCCTGCCGCGTCTGGTCGGCAAGGCGCGCGCCATGGAACTCATGCTGCTGGGCGAGAAGCTGCCGGCGAAGACCGCGCTTGAGTGGGGCATGATCAATCGCTGCGTGCCGGATGCCGAGCTGATGTCCACCGCTCTGGAGCTTGCCAAGGCGCTTGCCGACGGCCCGGCCTCGCTGGGCTACACCCGCAACCTGGTCTGGGCGTCGCTCGACTCCGCCTGGCACGACCAGATCGAGGCCGAAGCCCACGCCCAAGGCCACGCCGGCCGTACGGACGACGCACGCGAAGGCTTCGCCGCCTTCGCCCAGAAGCGCCCGACGCAGTTCAGCGGGAAATAGCTCCATTTCCCCCCTGCCCCCGGGGGCTAGACAGTCTCCATGACATTCGAGCGGCCCCGGGTGGTCTTCGCCTACGACTTCGACGGCACGCTGGCGCCGGGCAACATGCAGGAGCACGCCTTCATCCCGCGCGAACTGGGCATGGCGCACGAGGACTTCTGGGCTGAAGTGAAGCTGCTCGCCAGGGCCCAGCGCGGCGACCCGATCCTGGCCTACATGCACCTGATGCTGGCCAAGGCCCGGGCGAAAAACGTGGAACTCACCGAGGAGAGCTGGAAACGCCGCGGCGCCGACCTGCCGCTGTTTCCCGGCGTGGAAGGCTGGTTCGAGCGCCAGAACGCCCGGGCCGCCGAGCTCGAACTTGACCTGCGCCACTTCATCATCTCGTCGGGCAACCGCGAGCTGATCGAAGGTTCGCCGATCGCCCACCACTTCGAGAAGATCTATGCCTCGGCCTTCATGTTCGACGAGGCCGGCGACGCAATCGGCCCGGCGCTGGCGGTCAACTACACGTCGAAGACCCAGTACCTCTTCCGCATCAACAAATGGACGCTGGAGGAATGGGACGAGGTGGCGATCAACAAGGTGCTGGCCAAGGACGACCGGCCCGTGCCCTTCGACCGCATCGCCTTCTTCGGCGACGGCCTCACCGATATCCCGACCATGCGCCTGGTCACCGATCAGGGCGGCGCGGCGGTTGCAGTCTACAATCCCGACAGCGCCCGGAGCATGGCCGCGGCGCGTGAGCTGCGCGATGACGGCCGCGCCCACATGGCCGGCCCTGCCGACTACACCGAAAACGCCCCGCTGGACTGCCTGGCCCAGGCCCTGCTCACCGAGATGTCAGCCCGCGCCCACGCGCGCAACCTGGTGGCCTGGCCAACCGACCCGGCCAGACGCTCTCCTTCTCCCCTTGTGGGCGAAGGTGGCCTCCGCAGGAGGTCGGATGAGGGGGCGATCGCCCTGGCGGTTCAAAATATTTGACTCCGCCATGGGGGATATGTTCTTGTTTTGTTCATGAACGCCATGACCGCCAAGCAAGCCCGCCAGGATCGTATTCTGGCCGAGCTCTCGGAGCTCGGGCTGGCGCTCGCGCGCGA
>JACMOF010000026.1 GCA_014378155.1 Caulobacter sp.
ATCGCCCTGGACGACGCCGCCCGGCGTTTGCAACGGGGCGAGGACGTTCATGTGGACGTGCGCTCCAGCGACGAGATCGGCCGCCTGTCGGACAGCTTCAACCTGATGGCCGCCGAGATTCGCGAGCGCGAGCACCGGATCACCGAGCTAGCCCTGCACGACGCCGAGACCGGCCTGCCCAACCGCCTGGCGGCCGAACGCGAGATCGGGGCCCGCATGGCCCGCCTCAAACCCGGCCAGCAGGTGGTGGTCGGCGCCTCGGGCCTGGACCGCTTCACTCTATTGCGCGGAGCCATCGGCTACGCCTTGTTCACTCAACTGGTGACCGAAGTCGGGGCGCGCGTCCGCGCGCTGCATCCTGCCGTAATGGTGGCACGCCTCACCACCTCGACCCTTTGCGTGATTTCCGACGTTACCGACGTGCAGACCGCCCTTCCCATGGTCACGCGCGCGCTGGGCGATCTGTCGGCGCCCGTGCGCCTGGGCGGCGAGCTGGTCGATGTGCACATGAGCAACGGCCTGGCCGGCGCCCAAGCCGGCGAGATGGACGCCCTGCGCTTGATTGAGCACGCGATGATCGCCCTGGACCAGGCCCGGACCAGCGGCCGCAAGGTGGCGGTCTTCGACGCCGTGGCCTATGGCGACCCGGCCGGCAACCTCTCCCTGATGAGCGAAATGCTTCAGGGTGTGACGACCGGCGCGCTCTTCCTCAATCACCAGCCGAAACTCGACCTGCGCAGCGGCGCGATCACCGGCGTCGAGGCCCTGGTGCGCTGGAACCACCCGACGCGCGGCCTGCTGCGCCCCGACCTGTTCGTCGGCATGGCCGAGGAAACCGGCCACATCCGCGCCCTGACCGAATGCGTGCTCGACCAGGCCATCCTCGATCAAAAGGCCCTGCGCGAGGTCGGCCACGATGTTCTGATGTCGATCAACATCTCCGGTCGCCTGATCGACGATTCCGAATTCGCCAATCGCGCTATCGAGAAGGTCGCGGCCGCCGGCGCACGGTTCTGCTTCGAGATCACCGAGACCGCCGTGATCGGCAATCCCGACGTTGCGCTGGGCGTGCTCGACAAGCTGAGCGCCGCCGGCATCGCCGTCTCGATAGATGACTACGGCTCGGGCCTGTCGTCCCTCGCTTATCTCAAGCAGATCAGCGCCGACGAACTGAAGATCGACAAGGCCTTCGTGCTGTCGCTGGAAAAGGACGGCAAGGACGCCCTGCTGGTGAAGTCCACCATCGACCTCGCCCACAGCCTGGGCCTGAAAGTCACCGCCGAGGGCGTCGAGAGCCGCGAGGCCTTGGCCATGCTACAGGTGATGGGCTGCGACCTGGCCCAAGGGTATCACATCGCCAAGCCGATGGGATTGGAGGCCCTGGTGGAATTCCTGGCGGGTTGGAGTGCGGAAGTCGTGGCTGGCGACGAGGCGCTGAGGGCTTAGGCTGTCGCCTTCAACAGCTCCAGCACCACGTGCAGGCTCTCGGCCACGTGCACGCACTTGTCATGCATCTCGTCGTTCGGATCGAGGATGTCAGGCACCATGATCGTCATCATCCCAGCCGCGTGCGCCGCCCGCACGCCCGGGTGCGAGTCCTCGAGCGCCAGGCACAGGGTCGGGTCCACGCCCAATCGCCGCGCGGCCTCCAGGTAGGGATCCGGATGCGGCTTGTGGCGCTGGACGTCGGCGTTGGCGACCACCGCGTGGAAGCGCTTCACCAGGTCAAAGCGCCCCAGATAGCGCTCCACTGATTCGCGACTGTTGGAGGTGGCGATGGCGCGCGGCAGGCCCAGGGCGTCCAGATAGTCGAGGATCTCCATCACCCCGGTCTTCAACCGCACCTCGGCCTCGAGCAGGATCTCGACGTCGCCCCAGGTGCGCTTGAAATAGGCCTCGACCGGGAAGTCCGGGCCGTAAAGATCGCGGAGCATCCGCGCGCACTCCGGGTTGGTCTTGCCGACCATCGACTGATAGGTCGCCGCCGAGAAATCGATGCCGAACGCTTGGCCCGCCTCGATCATCGCGGCCTGGTAGACCGTCTCGGTGTCGAGCAACAGGCCGTCCATGTCGAAGACCACCGCCTGGACGCGACGGGGGAAAGTCAAGAAACGAACTCCGAGGCCCTATAGCCCTGGAAGTAGAGCAGCGCCGTCAGGTCGGCGTGGTCGATCTTTGCATGGGCCTGGGCGGCGACGATCGGCTTGGCGCGGTAGGCGACACCCAGGCCGGCTGCCTCGATCATCGCCAGGTCGTTCGCCCCATCGCCCACGGCCAGGGCGTCGGCCAGAGTCAGGCCCAGGGCGGCGGTCTCTTCCCGCAAGGCCGCCAGCTTGGCCTCCTTGCCGAGGATCGGCTCACCGACCGCGCCCGTCAGCAGGCCGCCTGCTTGGATCAACGTGTTGGCGCGATTCAGGTGGAAGCCCGCCGCCTGCGCAACGCGGCTGGTGAAGAAGGTGAAACCGCCCGAGACCAGGGCGCAGCGTGCGCCGTTGGCGGCCATCGTGGCGACCAGGGTCCGCGCCCCGGCGTTGAGGCGCACACGGCCGTCGTAGCAGGACTGCAGCGCGTCGACCGACAGGCCTTTGAGCATGCCGACCCGCTCACGCAACGCACCTTCGAACAACAGCTCGCCGCGCATGGCCCGCTCGGTGATCTCCGAGACCTGGGCTTTCAAGCCCGCAAAGTCGGCCAACTCGTCCAGGCATTCGCAGCCGATGATGGTCGAGTCCATGTCGGCGATCAGCAGGCGCTTGCGGCGGTTATCGGCAGGCGTGACCGCGACGTCCACGGGCAGGCCAAGGACCGCGTCGGCCGCCGCGCGGTGCAGGGCCGGCAGGTCGCCCTCAAGGGCGATCTCGACGGCGCCGGGGCCGAGAACCTCTGGCGAGCCCCGACCAAAGGCGGCAACGGCGCGCGCCAGAGCGGCGGCGTCGGGGCTGACGAAGACGGCGATCTGGACCATGGCGCGGGGCGTAGACTGCTGCGGCGGCGAGATCAACCTTCACCGGCCAACGATTGGTGGTAAGCGCAGGACATTCCATAGAGGGAAGGCCGATGACCGCGACGCCAGCCTCCAGCGCCAGGGACGACACCGCCACCCTCGCCGCCATTGGCGTCGTCGCGGCCTGCCTGGCCGCCACGGCCCATGATGCGGTCGGTCACGGGGGCGCCTGTCTGGCGGTCGGGGGCCGGGTCGCTCTGCTGTCCAACGTCTTCTTCCATTGCCAAGGCGGCGCGCCAATCGTCGATCTGGCGGGTCCGCTGGGCAATCTGGGCATGGCGTTGGTCGCCCTGGCCGGACTGCTGGTCTGGCGCGGCGCGGGCCAGGCCTCCAAGCTGTTCCTGACGGCGCTGCTGGCCTTCAGCGCCTTCTGGGGCGCGGGGTATCTGCTGCTGTGCGGCTTGGCGGGCCAGGGCGACTCCGCCTTCTGGGCCCGCGACGCCCTGGCGACCCCGGCGGCGGTGTGGCGTCCCATCATGATCGCCGCCGGCCTTGGTCTCTACACGGGCGCCGTGTTCGTCGTCGCCCGCCTGGCGCCGCGCGGGCCGGCGAAGCGCCTGCGCACGATCTGGCTGACGGGCGAGCTCAGCGCGATCGTGGCCGTGCTGGCGTTCAAGGG
>JACMOF010000027.1 GCA_014378155.1 Caulobacter sp.
GGAGGTGCAGCGACTTCAGCAGCTCCCACCCCACCTTCACCTCCTCCTCCGGCTCGGCCGAGAGGGAGACGCGCAGCGTGTCGCCGATGCCGGCCCAGAGCAGGTTGCCCAGGCCGATAGCGCTCTTCACCGTGCCGGTGCGCAGGGCCCCGGCCTCGGTGACGCCCAGGTGAAGCGGGCAGTCGATGCGTTCCGACAGCTGATGGTACGCCGCCACCGTCATGAACGGATCGGACGCCTTCACGCTGATCTTGAACTCGTGGAAGTCGTGGTCCTGCAGGATGCGGGCGTGGTTCAAGGCGCTCTCGACCATGGCGTCAGGGCACGGCTCGCCGTACTTCTCCAGCAGGTCGCGCTCCAGCGAGCCGGCGTTGACCCCGATCCGCATCGAGCAGCCGTAATCGCGGGCCGCCTGGATGACGTCGCGGACGCGGTCAGGCGAACCGATATTGCCCGGATTGATCCGCAGGCAGGCCGCGCCGTTTTGCGCCGCCTCGATGCCGCGCTTGTAGTGGAAGTGGATGTCGGCCACCAGCGGCACCCGGCTCTCGCGGGCGATGGTCTTGAAGGCCGCCGTGCTGTCGGTGTCGGGGCACGAGACCCGAACGATGTCGGCGCCGGCTTCTTCCAGCTGGCGAATCTGCTCCAGCGTCGCTGCGGCGTCGCTGGTCAGGGTGTTGGTCATCGATTGGACGGTGATCGGGGCGTCGCCGCCCACCTCGACATTGCCAACGCGGATCTTGCGCGACGTGCGGCGCTCGATCGAGCGCCACGGACGAATGTGGGTGTGGTCGGTGGCCATGGCGTCAATCTAAGGCGTTTGGCGACGGAACCCAAGACCGTCATGAAAATGTCGCCCGCCGTCGGCTTCGCTGGCCGGAGGGCGACAGGATTACTGAGGGGCGGCCGGCGGGGCGACCGGAGCCACCGGGGCCGCGACCAACTTGCTCAGCGTCACTTGCGGTGTCGCCAGGCGCGTGGCCAGCACGCCGTTGACATAGACGTCGAAGGCGGTCGGGTCGGAGACATCGGCGACCAGGCCAGCAGTGCGCGGGGCGCGGAACGACTCTCCAGTTGCCATCCAGCGGGCGAAATAGGTCGAGTCGCCGGCCCCGTGCACGGCCAGCGAGGCGGGCTTGCGGGCCTGCAGCACGACGCCCGAGGCGTCGGCGGCCGTGGCGCCATAGATCGCGCCCTTGGGGCGGAACGGCGTGCCGACCCGGGTCAACTGGAGCGCGTCGGCGGTTGCGCCAGCGGCTTCCGCGCGGGACTTGGAGGCGGCGGTCACAGCGTCGGCAGAACCGCCATTGGCGGCGGCGTCGTCGAGGCCGGGGGTCTTGTAGGGCTCGGGCGTGGTCGATTCGACCGGAGCCGGCAGGGGGGCGCCCAGCGGGACCGAACCCGGCGTGGCGTTGGGATCGACCGGAATGGCGGCGGGCGCGGCGACCGCGGCGCTGGCCTGCTCCCGGGCCACCAGGGCGGGCGGGGCGTCCTTGGCGATGGCGCGCTGGGCGACGTTCCACAGCACGATGGCGGCGACGATCAGCACACCCAGGGCCAGGATCAGGCCCAGACGCGGGTCGCGTTCGTGACGCACGCCGACCGGCGCGCGCAACGGTTCGCTGTCGTCAGGCACGTCCAGCTTGAAGCGGTCGACGGCGGCGTCGCCGTCCAGGCCCAGCAGCTTGGCGTAGGATTTCACATAGCCGATGGTGAAGGGGCGCGAGGGCAGTTCGTCGAGGCGCAGGTCCTCCAGCGCCTCGACATAGCCTTGGCGGATGCGGGTGGCGTCGGCGACATCGCGCAGGGTGAGACCCCGAAACTCGCGCGCCGCGCGCAGGGCCGAACCGATATCGACGCCGAAGTCGATCGAAGGCTGATGCGCCGTCGCGGGCGCGTCCTCCGGATCGCTGTCCGCGACCAGGTGCAAGTGCGGAACCCTGCCCGTATCCAGCGGCATGGCTGCCATGTGACCCCAAAATTCGCGCCGTACGGGAGCCCGACAGAGAACCCTACGACTATGCCCCACCCGAGATAACCGGGATTATTAATACTTCATCGTGGATATCAAAGTAAGTCGCCGGATTCAATACACTATAAGGTAGAGCTCGGTTAACGCTCCGACCGTCTAGATCGCGACGTAAAGCTTGCGCGCCAAGGTTTCGATCTCACCACGGAGCGACCCGGCCGAGGTCTTCAGCAGCGCCTCGACATTGCGCCGGGCGGCCTCGCGATCGAGCGAAAGCACCATCTGCTTGACGGGTCCGATGCCGGCCGGCGGCATCGAGAAGGCGTCGAAACCCAAGGCCAGCAAGGCGAAAGCCTCAAGCGGCCGCCCCGCCATCTCACCGCAGACCGACACCGGCGTGCCCGTGTCGGCGCAGGCCTGCTGAATGGTCTTCAAGGCCCGCAGGGCGGCCGGCGACAGCGGATCATAGCGATCCGACACCCGCGAGTTTCCCCGGTCGGCGGCGAACAGATACTGCATCAGGTCGTTGGTGCCGACCGAAACGAAATCGGTCATCGGCAGCAGGGCGTCCAGATGCCACAGCAGGGACGGCGCCTCGACCATCGCGCCGACGTCCAGGCGCGCGGGTTCAGGCCGGCCACGCTTGAGGGCCCAGGCGACTTCCTGATCGACAAAGGCGCGGGCGGCGCGGAACTCGTCCACATTGGCCACCAGCGGGA
>JACMOF010000250.1 GCA_014378155.1 Caulobacter sp.
AGTCCTTCTTGTCCCACGGGGCGACGGCGTCGCCCTTGGTCTTGATCCAGGTCTTGGCCGCCTCGATCACCTGGTCGGCGGGGACCACTTCGTGGTCGACCTTCAGGGCCAGGGCCTCGTCCGGCTTCATTGACTTGCCTTCCAGCAGATACGGCGCCGCGGCCATCACGCCCATCAGGCGCACCAGCCGTTGGGTGCCGCCGCCGCCGGGCAGCAGGCCGGCCTTGGCTTCCGGCAGACCCAGCTGGGTCTTGGGATTGTCGGCCACCACCCGATAGTGGCAGGCCAGGGTCATTTCCAGGCCGCCGCCCAGGGCCAGGCCGTTGATCGCCGCCGCGATCGGCTTGCCGCCGGTCTCCAGGGCGCGGAAAGCCTTGTTCAGCGCGAAACCGACGTCAAAGGCCGCCTTCAAATCACCCCCACCGATGCCGCCCTCGGCGCCGCCGAGTTCGCCCAGGTCGGCCCCGGCGCAGAAGCCGGTGGTCTTGCCCGAGGTCAGCACGGCGCCCTTGATGGCGTCGTCGGTCTTGATGGCCTCGACCACTTCGCCGATCTCGCGGATCACCGAGGCGGTCAGGGTGTTCATCGTCCGGCCGGGCACGTCGAAGGTGACCAGGGCGATACCGTCGCCATCGACGTCGATCTTGAAGTTTTCCATGCTCATTCTCCAGTTCCTCCCCCTAAGGGGGAGGGGGACCGCGAAGCGGTGGAGGGTGGAGTGTTCGCGGCGCGAGCGGCGCTACTCCCCCTCACCCAGCTTCGCTGGGAGCTCCCCCATCGGGGGAGCAGTGTTCAGACGCGTTCGATGACGGTGGCGGTGCCCATGCCGGCGCCGACGCACAGGGTGATCAGAGCGGTCTCCTTGTCGGAGCGCTCCAGCTCATCCAGCATGGTGCTGACCAGCATGGCGCCGGTGGCGCCCAGCGGGTGGCCCATGGCGATGGCGCCGCCGTTCACGTTCATCTTGTCGTGCGGGATGTTCAGCGCCTGCATCATGCGCAGAACGACGGCGGCGAAGGCTTCGTTCAGTTCATAGAGGTCGATGTCGCTGACCTCCATCTTCAGCCTCTTCAGCAACTTCTCGGTGACCAGCGAAGGGCCGGTCAGCATGATCGATGGCTCGCTGCCGATCGAGGCCGCGCCCTTGATGCGGGCGCGTGCCTTGAGGCCCAGGGCCTCACCCATTTCCTTGGTGCCGATCAGCACGCCAGCGGCGCCGTCGACGATGCCCGAGCTGTTGCCGGCGTGGTGGACGTGATTTACCTTTTCGACCTGCGGGTAGCGCTGCTGCACCACCGCGTCGAAGGCCATGTCGCCCATGCCCTGGAACGAGGCGTTCAGCGCGGCCAGGGTCTGCATGGTCGTATTGCCGCGCACGGTTTCGTCGTGATCCAGGATGGTCAGGCCCAACTGGTCCTTGACCGAGATCACTGATTTCCTGAAGCGGCCGTCGGCCCAGGAGGCCGCCGCGCGCTTCTGGCTTTCCACCGCATAGGCGTCGACGTCGTCGCGGCTAAAGCCGTAGAGGGTGGCGATCAGGTCGGCGCTGACGCCCTGGGGGGTGAAATAGGTCTTGAAGGCCGAGGACGGGTCGGTGGGCCAGGCGCCGCCGTCGCTGCCCATGGGCACGCGGCTCATGCTTTCGACGCCGCCGCCGATGGCCAGTTGGGCCTCGCCCGAGGCGACCTTGGCCGCGGCCATGTTCACCGCTTCCAGGCCCGAGGCGCAGAACCGGTTGATCTGCACGCCGGCCACGCTCTCGGCATAGTCGGCGGTCAGCACGGCGGTGCGGGCGATGTCGCTGCCCTGTTCGCCGACCGGAGCGACGCAGCCCAGCACGACGTCGTCGACATAGGAGGTGTCGAGGCCGTTTCGATCGCGGAGGTTCTCGAGAACCTGGGTGGCCAGGGAGAGGGCGGTGATCTCGTGCAGAGATCCGTCCTTCTTACCCTTGCCGCGCGGCGTGCGCACGGCGTCAAAGATGTAAGCGTCGGCCATTTGATGGCTCCTTCCTGCGTAGTCTTGGATGGTTCGTTAACCAAAAAAGCGTCTGATTCCGGTGATCTGGAGACCAGGACGATGACGGTAGCGGAGCGCTCGACGAACGAAGCCCACCCGGTGGTGAGCGACTTCATCGCGCGCGGCTATCATGTGTTCGAGGCCGGGGTGGACCCGGCGGCGGCCGGCGACCTGCTGGCCAAGATTCGCGACCTTCGGACCTTCGATGCGGACCTCTTCCTGTCGGAAGCGCAGTTCGACGCCGATCCGCAATATATAGGGGTCAATCCCGCGCCCGGCAGGAACCTGCTGGAGCGGTTCGAGGCCGACCTGGCCTTCGTCGAGAACGACCCGGCGATCGTCGCGGCGCTCGAAGCCCTGCTCGGCGAGGACTACGAAATCCTGCTCAAAAAGCTGATCTGCGGCGTGCCGTCCAGTGTCGTGCCCGACTGGCTGAAGGCCCGCATCGCTGGCAACCCGGTCAACAACCTGGGCGCCTATGTGAAGGCCCCGTTCCGGGACATCACCTATTTCTACGGCATCGACTTCCACCAAGACTTGATCGACTACAAGGACCGGGAAGCCGACTTCATCACCCTGTACATCTATCTGCACGACGTCGGGACGCACGACGCCCCGCTGTTCCTGCTGGAGGACAGCCACAGGCTGGGCGGGACGCTGTTTCCGCACGCCCTGACGAAGAAGGGTGACGGCTGGCTCTATCGCGACGGGCGCGGCCACGAGGTCCAGACCCGCCAGCACCTGCTGACCGGCACGACCGGCTATGCCGCCATGTGGCACGCCTGCACCCTGCACGGCACCCAACCCGACGCCGCCGACAACGAGCGGCTGAGCCTGCGCTACCTGATCGCCCGAAGGCCGGGTGTGGCGGCGCCCGGCATGGACGCGGTCAACGCCACGCTCTTGGGTCCGCTCAGCCTCGAGGCCACGCGCCAGGACCTGGACGCCCGCGGGGCGGCCCAGATCAAGGCCAACAGCGTCAACGAGGCCTGAGGCGCGGGTCATTATTTCCACGTCCCGATCGGGACGCGAGACTTCGGCGCGCAGGCCAAGCCCCGGGCGCCGGCCTGAGCCGAATAGGTCACTGTGTAGCCAAACTCCGGCGCCGGCAGCTTGCAGGCCGTGAAACCGGGCGTGTTCACGCTCAGCGACCACTGCGCCACCTTGGAACGCAGCAGGTGGTTGCACTGCGGCTTGCCCGCCGTCAGCGGCAGATCGAAGGCCGTGCCGGCCGGCGGCTTGTAGCCGGGCTTGGTCGCGACCAGCTGGCCTGAGAAGTTCAGCGGCCGGCGGCCGGCCGCGATCACACAGACCATGGCCGAGCGAGCGTCTGGCGCGACGGCGGGGGCAGGGGGAGCGGCGGCGAACAGCATCACAGCGTCCTAGCGATCAGCAGCTTCATGATCTCGTTGGTGCCGCCGTAGATGCGCTGCACGCGGCTGTCGCGGTACATCCGGGCGATCGGATATTCGTTCATGAAGCCATAGCCGCCGAACAGCTGCAGGCATCGATCGACGATCTTGTTCTCCAGGTCGCTGACCCAGTACTTGGCCATCGAGGCGGTGGCGGCGTCGAGCTCGCCTTTCAGGTGGCGCTCGGTGCAGTGGTTGACGAACACCTTGGCGACGGTCGCCTCGGTCTTACATTCGGCCAGCACGAACTGGGTGTTCTGGAAGTCGAGGATCACCTTGCCGAACGCCTTGCGCTGCTTGACGTAGTCGATCGTCAGCTCCAGCGCCCGCTCGATGGTGGCCATGCCCTGGACGGCGATGTTCAGCCGCTCTTGGGGCAGCTGGCCCATAAGCTGGAAGAAGCCCTGGCCCTCGTCGCTGCCCAACAGGTTCTCGGTCGGGATCTTGACGTCGTTGAAGAACAGCTCGGAGGTGTCCTGGGCATCGTGGCCCAGTTTGTCGAGATTGCGGCCGCGCTCGAAGCCCTCAGCGCCGTCGGTCTCGACGATCAGCAAGCTGGTGCCGCGCGCCCCGGCCGCGGCGTCGGTCTTGGCGACGACGATGATCAGGTTGGCGGTCTGGCCGTTGGTGATGAAGGTCTTGGACCCATTGATCACATACTGGTTGCCGACCTGCTTGGCGGTGGTCGTGATCCCCTGCAGGTCCGAGCCCGCGCCGGGCTCGGTCATGGCGATGGCGCCGACCAACTCGCCGGTGCACAGGCGCGGCAGCCAGCGCTGCTTTTGCTCCTCGGTGCCGTAAACGAGGATGTACGGAGCGACGATGGCGTTGTGCAGGCTGATGCCGAAGCCATCGACGCCCTTCAGGCCCAGCTGTTCCATCAGCACGGCCTCATGGCGATAGTCGCCGCCGGCCCCGCCGTAGGCTTCCGGAACGGTCAGGCCCAGCAGTCCAGCTCGGCCGGCCTTGTTCCACATCTCGCGGTCGACGACGTGGTTCTTGCGCCAGGTCGCCACCACGGCCTCTGGGGCGTGTTCGTCGAAGAACTTGCCGACCGCGTCCTCGAAGATCGCGATGTCTTCTTCAGCCATGAAGGCCGGCTTTTCGACTTGGAGCACGCCCATGATCAGAAAGCCTCCGCAGGTAGGGCCATCAGGGTGGCCGAGCCGGTCTTCAGCTTGGCCAGATGCGCCCCAGCGTCAGGCAAGACGCGCTCGATGAAATATTTGGCCGTGACGATCTTGGTGGTGAAGAACGGGTCGGTCGAGCCGGCGGCGATCTTGGCGTTGGCGGCCTTGACCATCAACGTCCACATGTAGGCCAGCCCGGTCAGGCCAAAGAGGTGCATGTAGTCGGTGGAGGCGGCGCCGGCGTTGTCGGGGTTCTGCAGTCCGTTTTGCATCAGCCACATCGTGCCGTCCTGCAACTGGGCTTTCACGCCTGCCAGGGCGGTCACGAACGGTTTCAGGGCCTCGTCGGTGTCGTTTTCGCCAATGAACTGGTCGACTTCCTGGAAGAAGGTCATCACGGCGCGGCCGCCCTTGGAGGCCAGCTTGCGTCCCACCAGGTCCAGGGCCTGGATGCCATTGGTGCCCTCATAGATCAGCGAAATGCGCACATCGCGCAGATATTGGCTGGCCGGGAAGTGCTCGGTAAAGCCGCTGCCGCCGTGAACCTGCATGGCGTCCGAACAGATCTTGAAGCCCTTGTCGGTCAGGTAGCCTTTCAGCACCGGCGTCATCAGGCCCATATAGTCCTCGGCCTTGGTGCGGACGGCCTCGTCGGGGTGCTGGTGGGCCAGGTCGCCGTGCAGGGCCGTCCAGAACAGGAAGGCGCGGCCGCCTTCGATCAGGGCCTTGCTCTCCAACAGCATGCGACGCACGTCCGGGTGGACGATGATCGGGTCGGCCGGGCCATCGGGGTTCTTCGGGCCGGTCAGCGAGCGGCCTTGCAGGCGGTCCTTGGCGAAGGCGGCGGCGGCCTGATAGGCGGCCTCGCCCTGGGCCACGCCCTGCATGCCGACGCCCAGGCGGGCCTCGTTCATCATCACGAACATGATCTTCAGGCCGGCGTTCTCGCCGCCGATCAGCCAGCCCTTGGCGTCTTCATACTGCATGACGCAGGTGGCGTTGCCGTGGATGCCCATCTTCTCTTCGAGGCCGACGCACTTGGCGCCCTCGTTGCGCGCGCCGACAGAGCCGTCGTCCTGGGGCAGGAACTTGG
>JACMOF010000251.1 GCA_014378155.1 Caulobacter sp.
GCGGGCCTGCCAAAGACAACGGGCGGCGTGACCGTCAACCGCTTCTGCTCGTCGGGCCTGCAAGCCATCGCCATGGCGGACAACCATGTGCGCGCCGATGGCGCCGATTGCGTCGTCGCCGGCGGGGTGGAGAGCATTTCCATCCCCAACCCCGGCCAGCCCAAGGAAACCACCGATCCGCGTATTTTCGACATCGCCCCGGCAATCTACATGGCGATGATCGACACCGCCGATATCGTCGCCGATCGCTATCATGTGTCGCGCGAATATCAGGACGAATACGCGCTGGAATCGCAGCGCCGGATGGCCGCGGCGCAACAGGCCGGCCTGTTCAAGGATGAAATCGTACCGATGGCGACCAAGATGAAGGTCGTCGACAAGGCCACCAAGGAAGAGAGCCTCGTCGACTACGTGGTCACCAAGGATGAGTGCAACCGCCCCGAAACCACCCTGGAAGGCCTGGCCAGCCTGAAGCCGGTGATGGGCGACGGCAATTTCGTCACGGCCGGCAACGCCAGCCAGCTGTCGGACGGCGCCGCCGCCGTGGTGATCATGGACGCCAAAGAGGCCGCCCGCCGGGGCCCCGAGCCCCTGGGCCTGTTCAAGGGCTTCGCCGTCGCCGGCTGCGAGCCCGACGAAATGGGCATCGGCCCGGTGTTCGCCGTGCCGCGCCTGCTGGAACGCCATGGGCTGAAGGTCGACGACATCGACCTGTGGGAGCTGAACGAGGCCTTCGCGTCACAGTGCCTCTACAGCCGCGACCGCCTGGGCATCGATCCGGAGAAGTACAACGTCAACGGTGGCTCGATCGCCATCGGCCACCCCTTCGGCATGACCGGCGCCCGCTGCGCCGGCCACCTGCTGCTGGAGGGCAAGCGTCGCGGCGCCAAGCTGGGCGTGGTGACCATGTGCATCGGCGGCGGCATGGGCGCGGCGGGGCTGTTCGAGATCTTCTAGCCAGGGCGGGAACAACGATCGGGAACAGGCCGACGGGCATGTTCCCGATCCGTGAAAACGACGCCGCCGGGTTCGCGCCCGGCGGCGTTTTGCGTTTGGCTGTTCAAACCAAGGCCTGTTTCGTCAAGAGGAGAAGGCCGCGCGAGCGCAATTTGCCGGGGCGCGACGGCGACCCTTGAACGCCGGATAATCGCAACCATCTTTGTTGCCGATCGACCATCCAACGTGGCCGAGGCACCTTCAGGACTCGCCGCCATGGCCGCCATCAAGTCGCTGTTCGCCCTGCTCGCCGTCGCCGCCGTGTCGATCGGCTTGCTGCTGCCGGTCCCCGGCGTCCACAAGGACGTCAACATGCAGGGCCGGTACGAGCTGATGGAGGTGGCGAACTAGGCTCGCCGGCGCCTAGGGCTGCTGGGCCGCCAGCGCCGCCGGCCGATCCGCGCAGCCTTTCAGCACCTCGCCATTCAGCGTCGCCTCGGCGCGATAGGCGTATTTTCGATCCGACATGCCGTCCGAACAGGCCTCGGGCGTCAGCTTGATGACCATGTGGCCCACGCCCCACGCGCCGACCTCGCCCTCGACCTTCACGCCGGTGTTGGCCGCGGTGACCTCCGACTGATCGGGGCGCGACAGGCTCACGCCGTCGGCCCTGATCTTTCCGCCCCAGAACGGCTCGGTCCCCACCAGGTTGAAGTCGCCGGAGAAGTCCGGGCCGGGCGGGGCTGTGGCCGGCGCATCGGCTGGGGCCGAGGACGCGCCCTCGGACGCCCCCATCGGCGCCTCACCGCACGCCGCAAGCAACAGGATCGAGCAAACGGCGACGGTGGGACGAAGCATGGCGGCGCTATCCTCATTGGGCCAGCTCACGCTAGACTCCTCCGCGATGAATCGGAACGGCTCTCCTACCTTCTACGAATTCTTCGCCGGCGGCGGCATGGCGCGCCTGGGCCTGGGCGAGGCCTGGACCTGCGCCTTCGCCAACGATTTCGACCCCGTGAAGGCGAAGACTTATCGCGAGAATCACGCAGACGCCGGCGCTTCCAATGGCGAGGGGCACTTCCACGAAGGCGACGTCTGGAAGATTGCGCCGGCCGACCTGCCCGGACAAGCCGACCTCGCCTGGGCCTCCAGCCCCTGCCAGGACTTCAGCCTGGCCGGGGCCCGCGCCGGTCTGCAAGGCGGCCGCTCCTCGGCCTTCTTCGGGTTCTGGAGGCTGATGGAGGCGCTGAGCGCTGAAGGTCGCGGCCCCGACACCGTGGTGGTCGAAAACGTGGTGGGCCTGCTGACCTC
The DNA here is from genome assembly GCA_014378155.1 of Caulobacter sp. Lineage (GTDB taxonomy): Bacteria > Pseudomonadota > Alphaproteobacteria > Caulobacterales > Caulobacteraceae > Caulobacter. The sequence goes on from JACMOF010000251.1 coordinate 2,248, forward strand.
GCATGGCGGCGCCGACTTCACCGCCCTGTGCCGGGCGCTGTCCGAGCAAGGCTACCGCTTTGGTGCGCTGGAGATCGACGCGGCGCGGTTCACACCCCAGTCACGGCCCCGGGTGTTCGTGATCGCCACGCGGCTGCCGGTCGAGGGCCTGTCCGGCGAGAGCGCCTTCCACACCCGCGCCGTGCGCGAAGCCCATGCCCGCCTGCCCGCCGATTTGCAGGGCGCCTGGACCTGGTGGGGCCTGGCTGCGCCGCCGGCCCGCAATACCGACCTGGCCGCCGTGCTTGAGACCGACGACCACATGGCCTGGCGAACCGACGTGGCCACCCGGACCCTCCTCGACCTGATGGCCCCAGCCCATCGCGCGGCCGTCGAGGCTCGCAGGGCCTCGGGCGAACGCGCGGTCGGCGCGGTGTTCAAGCGCATGCGCGGCGGCGAGCAGCGGGCCGAGGTGCGGTTCGACGGCCTGGCCGGCTGCCTGCGCACCCCGCGCGGCGGCTCCTCGCGCCAGACCCTGCTGGTGATCGACCGGGGACAGGTCCGTTCGCGTCTTATCAGCCCCCGGGAGGGCGCCCGGCTGATGGGTCTGCCCGACAGCTATCGTCTACCCAGGAGCCAGACCGCCGGCCTGCATGTGATCGGCGACGGGGTGGCGGCCCCGGTGGTGCGTTGGCTGGCGGAACAGCTTCTGACCCCGCTCGTCCTCAGGAAATCTGCGCGCCTCGCCGCCGAATGACCCGCTGACACGCCAAATCCCACGGCCTAAGGTGGGTTAAACCCAGGGCCGGCCCCAAACCTCCGACAGCGAGACTTCCCATGGACGACGCCTCCTCGACCTACGACGCAGCGCGGTTCAAGCGCAGCGGCCGCGGCAAGATCTACGACTCGATCCTCGATACGGTGGGCGACACGCCGCTGGTGCGCCTGCCCAACCTGACCGCCGAGCTGAAGCCCCAGGGCACGGTCGTGGCCAAGCTGGAATTCTTCAACCCGCTGGCCTCGGTCAAGGACCGGATCGGCGTGGCCATGGTCGAATATCTGGAGGCCAAGGGCCTGCTGCAGCCGGGCGGCGTCATCGTCGAGCCGACCAGCGGCAATACCGGCATCGCCCTGGCCTTCGTGGCCGCCGCCAAGGGCTACAAGCTGACCCTGGTCATGCCCGAGAGCATGTCGATCGAGCGCCGCAAGATGCTGCTGCTGCTGGGCGCCAAGCTGGAGCTGACCCCGGCCGAGAAGGGCATGCGCGGCGCCGTAGCTCGCGCCCAGGAGATCACCGACGCTACCCCAGGCGCGGTGATGCCCCAGCAATTTGAAAACACCGCCAACCCGTTGACCCACCGCGTCTCGACGGCGGAAGAGATCTGGAACGACACCGCC
>JACMOF010000252.1 GCA_014378155.1 Caulobacter sp.
AGCTGGGTGGTGGGCACGGCGGCCGTGGCCAGGGCCTGTTCGCCCTCCGGCGCGCCGCCGATCACCCGCTTGGCCAGGAAGGCCCAGCAGATCCCGAAGCCCGCGCCCAGGGTGAACATCGACGCCACCACGCCCCAGAGCCCGCCGCGCACCATCTCGACCGCGCCCCAGGCGACGCCGACCGCGATGATCGCCGCGCCCAGGCGGATGGCCAGGCCCTCGTGCTTGGGCTTCAGCCCCGCCACCGCGAACGAGAAGCCCGTCCAGCCGGCGGCGATGGCCCCGATCACATAGCCGCTCAGCAACGGGCTGGCGCCATGCAGCGCCTGGATGAAGGCCGGGCCATAGACCGAGAAGCCCATCGTCGCCGCCTCGCAGAAGAAGATCACCATCAGGCCCAGCCCCGTGGCGGTGGTCAGGTCGCCGGCGGCGCGGGGCAGCAGGCGGTCCTCCGCCCGGCCATTGACCAGCAGCAGGGCCGCCAGGGCCGCCACGCCGAAGAGCGCGCAGAGGCCGGCGGTGAGATGTCCCGGCACGACCCCGGCGGCGGCGATCAGCGACACGCCGACCACCAGCAGGGCCAGCTGGCGTCCGGGGATTCGGCCACCCGCCGGAGCCTTGGGCGCGGCTGGAACCATGACCAGCACCGCGCCGACGAAGATCACGCCCTGCGCCACGAACAGCCAGAACGCCCCGCGCCAGAAGCCCGCCTGCGCGAACAGCCCGCCGCAGAGCGGACCGAGCAGCGTCGCCGCCCCCCAAACCCCGGCGATCGCGCCATAGACGCGGGGCCAAAGGCTCTCGGGGAACATCGCGCTGATCGCCACATAGCACAGCGACACGATCGCCCCCGCGCCCAGGCCCTGAACGAGGCGGCCGGCCACGAAGGTCAAAAAGTCCGGGGCCAGCGCGCCCATGGCGCAGCCGAGGGCGTAGAGCAGGCCGGCCAGGGCGGTGGCGTTGCGCAGGCCCAGGCGGATCGAAAGCTTGCCCGCGCAGGCCCCCGCCAGGATCGAGCCCAGCAGGAAGGCGGCGATCGACCAGCCGAAATATTGGTAGCCGCCGATCTCGCGCGCCACGCTGGGCATGATCGTCACGGTCACCAGGGTGTCGGCGGCGTTCAGCCAGATCCCCAGGCACAGCAGGGCGAAGCGCGGCGCCAGCTCGGCGTTGAGCAGGGCGCGCCAACTGTTCGGCGTGGGCATCAAGGACCTCCAGGGAGGCGCTACATGCCCTCTCGGGATCGCCTAGCCAAGCCTTGGCGGTTGAACCGCACGCCGTGGTCATGCTTGGGTGCAACATTAACCCTTCGAGCGCTCCCCCGCCCATGGCCTATCGCGTCCCGCGCCATCCGCGTGTCGAGCATCGCACGCGCCACCAGAACAGGCTGGCGGGCCTGACGGCGCTCGTCCTGCTCTGGGTCCTGGTGCTGATCATGGCCCTGGTGGCCGATCGCAGCATCGCGCGCCAGCACCTGCCCTGGAAGCCGCTCAGCGTGGTCGATCCGGTCGGCATGGCCACGCGGATCAAGGCGGCGCGGGCGGGCAGCGATCCGGTGATCTGTCGGGCCATCCTGCGCAAGGCTGGCCTGACCTATGCGGACTTGCCGGAAAAGACCGATGGCGGGTTCTGCGTGGTGCGCGACGCCCTGCGCATCGACAGCGGCATGGCGCCCCTGTCACCGACAGATGCGCCCATGGTTTGTAAAGAGGCCCTGGCCCTGTCGATCTGGGAGCGCCAGGTGGTCCAGCCGGCCGCCTATGAGGTGCTGGGCCAGGGTGTAGTGTCGATGGAGCACTACGGCACCTATTCGTGCCGGCGCATGTACGGCAAGGCGGAGGGACCGGTCAGCGAGCACGCCAGCGCCGACGCGATCGACCTGGCAGGCTTCAAGCTCGCCGACGGCCAGACGGTGTATGTGGCCCGCGACTGGAATGATCCCGGGCCCAAGGGGCAGTTCCTGCACCGGGTGCGCGATGGAGCCTGCCGGGTGTTCCTGACCACGCTGAGCCCCGACTACAACGCCCAGCATCACGACCACTTCCATCTCGACATGGCCGGCTGGAACAAGTGCGCGTGAGGCGTCGCCTCACAACGTCTTCGCGACCGCCGTCATCTGATCGGCCGCGATCCCCCAGCCTTCCTTGAACCCCATGGCCTCGTGGGTCTGACGATCCTCGACGGTCCAGTGGCGGGCGGTGGCGGTGTAGCGGGTCGTACCGTCGCCCAGGTCTTCGAACTCGACGATACCGACCATGAAGGGCTTTTGTGACGGAACCCAGGTCGAGGTGAAGGCGTCGGTGAACACGATGCGGCGGTTCTCGACCACCTCCAGATAGACGCCTGGATTGACGACCTCTTCGCCGTTGGGCCCCTTCAGGGTGATCACGCTATTGCCCCCGGTGCGAACGTCCATTTCGGCGTGCGACACGACCCAGGGCGGCGGGCAGAACCACTTGGGCAGCAGTTCCGCCGTCGTCCAGCATTTGAAAAGCTTGTCGGCAGGGACGTCGATGACGCGGGTCAGCACGAGTTCGCGGTCGCTGGCGTTGTCGGTGGTCATGACGCTCTCCAGGGATTTTTAGTGTTGTGCCCGAAGGACGGCCGGCGCGTCTCGGCTCCGACATCGGAGGCGGCAAATTTCGTCGATGCTTGACCGGTGGGCTGGCCTAGGGCCAATCTATGGGCAATTCAAACGATCGTTTTGAAAGCCCTGGGAGCCATCGCCATGACCACCCTCTTCGACCTGACCGGCAAGGTGGCGATCATCACCGGCAGCTCACGCGGCATTGGCAAGGCCATCGCCGAGCGGATGGCCGAGCATGGCGCCAAGGTGGTGATCTCGTCGCGCAAGGCCGGGCCTTGTGACGAGGTGGCCGCGGCGCTCAACAACAGGCATGGCGCGGGAACCGCTATCGCCGTGCCCGCCAACATCGCGGCCAAGGAAGACCTGCAGCGGCTGGTCGACGAGACCCGCGCGGCGTTCGGCAAGATTGACATCTGCGTCTGCAACGCCGCGTCCAATCCCTATTACGGTCCGCTGGCCGGGATCGCCGACGACCAGTTCCGCAAGATCCTCGACAACAACATCATCAGCAATCACTGGCTGATCTCGATGGTCGCCCCGGAGATGCGTGAGCGCAAGGACGGCGCGGTGATCATCATCAGCTCGATCGGCGGCCTGCGCGGCAACGCCATCATCGGGGCCTACAATATCAGCAAGGCCGCAGACTTTCAGCTGGCCCGCAACCTGGCGCACGAGTTTGGGCCCGACAATGTGCGGGTCAATTGCATCGCGCCGGGCCTGATCAAGACCGACTTCGCCAAGGCCCTGTGGGACGATCCGGCCACCCTGGAGCGCGCGACCAAGGGCGTGCCGCTGCGCCGCATCGGCGAGCCCGACGAGATCGCCGGCGCGGCCGTCTACCTGGCCTCGAAAGCGGGAACCTTCATGACCGGCCAAGCCCTGGTGGTGGACGGCGGCGCGACCATCTAGCGGCGCCCGACAACACCACCGGGCACTTCACCGCGTGGGTTCAACGCCTGCCCAAGCGCATCGTTTTGCTCCGAATCAGGACGGCGTAGCCCGGCTTCGGCCAGGCATGAGCGTCGCCCTTCACGTCGATACGCGGGCTGACACGCAACCATCGTCGCCCGCCAGGCATTTGGCAGGCGAACTTGGCTGTTAGGGAACACTGACATGAGCGGCGTAGGCTTTATTGGCGCGATTATCATCGGCATCTTCGCCGGCTGGATCGCCGAACAGATCATGGGCCGCAGTCACGGCCTGATCACCAACTTGATCGTTGGCCTGGTGGGCGCGCTGATCGGCGCGTTCCTGGCCAGCATGTTCAACATTCACTTCATGGGCTGGATTGGCAGCCTGATCGTCTCGACCATCGGGGCGATCGTGCTGCTGTTCATCCTCGGCCTGTTTAGCGGCCGTCGCCGGATCTAGCTTCCAAGAGTGTCATCCCGGACAAGCGTTCAGCGCGCCGATCCGGGATGACAACCGTCTGATATTCTAGCTTGCCCGGGCGGCGACCGCAGCCGCGTCGTCCAGCACTTCGCGTCGCAGCCGCTGGGCGGTATTGCCCAGCAGGAAGCCGGGGATGTCGGCCATGGGCATGGGCCGGCCAAACAGATAGCCCTGGAAGTGGTCGCAACGCATGTCCTCGAGGATCAAGGCCTGCTCGGCGGTCTCGACGCCTTCGGCGGTGACTTCCAGGTTCAGCGTGCGGCCCAGCAGGGTGATGGTGCGCAGGATGTCGGTGATGGCCGGATTTTCGGACATCTCGGCGATGAAGGTCCGGTCGATCTTGATCTTGTCGAACGGGAACCGCCACAGATAGGCCAGGCTGGAATAGCCGGTGCCGAAGTCGTCCATGGCGATGCGCACGCCCAGGGCCTTCAGCGCCGTCAGCTGCTCCACGGTGCCGGCGGTATCGGAGAGCAGCAGGCCCTCGGTGATCTCCAGCTCCAGGCGCGACGGCGCCAGGCCTGACGTGCCCAGGGCGTGGCGCACTTGGTCGACGAGGTCGCCGGTGGCGAACTGGTTGGGCGACAGGTTGACCGCCACCTTCAGGTGGTCGGGCCACGAGGCGGCTTGGGCGCAGGCCTCGTTCAGCACCCATTCTCCGATCTTGCAGATCAGTCCCCATTGCTCGGCGCATTCGATGAAGTCGTCGGGGCCCACCACGCCGCGGCGCGGGTGTTGCCAGCGCAGCAAGGCCTCGAAGCCGGTGGTCTCGTGTTCCTTGGCGCCGATCAGCGGTTGGAAGAACAGCTTGAGCTCGCCGTTCTTCAAGGCCGCGCGGAGGTCGATCTCGAGCGACCGGCGTTCCTGGGCCCAGATGTCCATATTGGCCTCGAAGAAGCGATAGGCGCCGCGACCGTCGCCCTTTGCGCGGTAGAGGGCCAGGTCCGCGTTCTTCAGCAGGGTGTCGGGGTCGCTGGCGTCGGCCGGGGCGATGGCGATGCCGACGCTGGCGCCGATCGACACATGGTGCTCGTGCAGTTCGAAGGCCTCGGCCAGGGTGTCGACGACGGCCTGGGCCAAGGCGCCGAGCGCGGCGGGGTCGAGGTTGTCGCGCACCACCACGGCGAACTCGTCGCCGCCCAGGCGGGTGACGATCCCCATGTCGCCCACGCAGGCGCGCAGGCGGGCGGCCGCTTCGACCAGCAAGGCGTCGCCGATCGGGTGGCCCAGGCTGTCATTGACGCCCTTGAAGTGGTCGAGGTCGAGACACAGCACGGCGCAGCCGGTGGTCTCGCCGTCGGCGCTCCAGGCTCCGCCCAGAGCCTGCAGGAACGACAGGCGGTTGGGCAGGCCAGTCAGAACGTCGTAATGGGCCAGGCGGCGGATGCGCTCCTGGTCCTTGCGGGCCTGGGTGACGTCGGCGCCGACGCCGCGAAAGCCGGTGAAGACCCCGTCCACATCGTGGATCGGCTTTGCGGTCAGCGACCACCAGTGGATCGCGCCATCGACCACGATGGTCATCGACACGTCGCGGAAACCCTTCTGGTCGGTCAGCAGACCCGACAGGGTGGCGGCCAGGCCGTCCGGCACCTCGGCCAGCTCTGCGCCCAAGCCGCCGACATTGCGGCCGATCAGCGAGTCGCGCGTCACGCCGGCCGCCTCGGCCATGCGCTCGGACACATAGGTCAGGTCGCCGGTGGCGTCGATTTCCCACAGCCAGTCGTTGGAGCCTTCCTCGAAGTCGCTGAGCAACAGGCTGACGACCTGTTTCTGGCGTTCCAGTTCCTCGCTGGTGACGAACCGCTCGACGAACACCTTGGCGTGCAACAGGCAGGAGGTGGCCACGACCAGGTAGCAAAAGATTAGCAGGCCCGCCAAGGCCAGCAGGATGGGCTGGCCGCTGGTCAGCAGCACGAACAGCGAGCCGACCACCAGCGGCGTCGTATAGGCCAGGGCGGCCATCGGCAGGGTCAGTAGGGCGAAGGCGCCGCAGCCGATCATCCCGGCCATCAGGGCCACGACCAGCATGCTCATGTGGATGCCGGCGGTGTCGTCGAAGGCGAACATCGGCAGCAGGCCCCACAGGCAACCCAGCAGGCCCGCTTGCAGCGCCACGCGCCGCGCGCCTCGGGCCGACACGGTGTTCTTGCCGCCCTTGCGGCGTTGAGCCGCGGTCCAGCCTCGCAGGCCCAGCAGGGCGTAGCCGATGACCACGGCGGTCCAGAGGATCAGGGCGTTACGGTGGTAGCCGCCAAAGCCAGCCACGCAGACCAGAATGGCGTTGACGATATTGGCGCTCATCATGACCGGCGTCAGGCGCAGGATGCTCTGAAGTTGCTCCATGCGAACGCGGCCGGCGATAGCCTCGGGGACCGGTGGAATCAGCCGCGACACCAGGCGGCCGGGTCCTCCGAGGACCATCGAGGTGAGAGTGGTCATGCGCAATGTGCGGCCCCGAGATCCGGAATGCCCCCCATCCCGTGCCGGCAGCCTAACGATGGTCTCTGAAGCCCCGGTTAATCGTGCCGTGACCATTGGACGCATGAAAAAGGCCGCCACCCCGGAGGGCGGCGGCCTTCTTGATCGTCTGCTCCGGAATGCTCCGGGAACCGACTATTCTTCCTTGACGCGACGCTTGCGGAACGACGGGTTCAGCACCTGCTTGCGCAGGCGGATGTTCTTGGGCGTCACTTCCACCAGTTCGTCTTCCTCGATGTAGGCGATGGCCTGCTCGAGGGTCATGCGGCGCGGCGGGGTCAGGCGGACGGCTTCATCCTTGCCCGAGGCGCGGATGTTGTTCAGTTGCTTGGCCTTCATCGGGTTGACGTCCATGTCATCACCCCGGGCGTTTTCGCCGATGATCATGCCCAGATAGGTCTTCTCGCCGGCGCCCACGAACATGACGCCGCGATCTTCCAGGTTCCACAGCGCGAAGGCGGCGGTTTCCCCGTCCGAGTTGGAGATCAGCACGCCCTTGCGCTGTTGGTCGAGCGGGCCCTTGTAGGGCTCATAGTGGCTGAACACGCGGTTCAGCACGCCCGAACCGCGGGTGTCGGTCAGGAACTCGCCCTGATAGCCGATCAGCGAACGCGACGGGGCGATCAGCGAGATGCGGGTCTTGCCGGCGCCGGACGGACCCATGTCCTTCAGCTCGGCTTTGCGCTGCGACAGCTTCTCGATGACGATGCCCGAGAACTCGTCGTCGACGTCGATCATGACGTCTTCCATCGGTTCCAGGCGCTTACCGGTTTCCGGGTCGATCTGGTACACCACGCGCGGACGGCTGATCGACACTTCGAAGCCTTCGCGACGCATGTTCTCGATCAGCACGCCCAGTTGCAGTTCGCCGCGGCCGGCCACCTCATAGGCGTCGCCCTCGGTGGACTCGGTGACCTTGATGGCCACGTTGGATTCGGCTTCCCGCAGCAGGCGGTCGCGGATGACGCGGCTTTGGACCTTGTCGCCTTCCTTGCCGGCCAGAGGGCTGTCATTGACCGAGACGCTCATCGAGATGGTCGGCGGATCAATCGGTTGGGCGGGCAGGGCCTCGGTGACGTCCAGGGCGCACAGGGTGTCGGCCACCGTGGCCTTCGACATGCCGGCGATGGCGATGATGTCGCCCGCTTCGGCTTCGTCAACCGGCTGGCGCCTGAGGCCGCGGAAGGCCAGCACCTTGGTGATGCGGCCGCGCTCGACTTCCTTGCCGTCACGGTCCAGGGCGTGGATGGCCATGCCGGGAACGGCCTTGCCGCTCTCGATGCGGCCGGTCAGCAGGCGGCCCAGGAACGGGTCGGCTTCGATCAGCACGTTCAGGATCTGAAACGGCGCGTCGACCTTGGCGATCTGCTTGGGTTCCGGCACGTGGCGGACGATCAGGTCGAACAGCGGGGCCAGGTTATCGTTGGGGACGTTCAGGTCCATCGTCGCCCAGCCGGCGCGGCCCGAGGCGTAGATGTGCGGGAAGTCCAGCTGCTCGTCCGTCGCGCCGATGGCGGCGAACAGGTCGAACGCGGCGTTGTGGACCTTGTCCGGATCGGCGTGGGCGCGGTCGACCTTGTTGATGCAGAGGATCGGGCGCAGGCCCATCTTCAGCGCCTTGGTCAGCACGAACTTGGTTTGCGGCATGACGCCTTCCTCGGCGTCGACCAGCAGGACGCAGCCGTCCACCATGCCCAGGATGCGTTCGACTTCGCCGCCGAAGTCGGCGTGGCCGGGGGTGTCGATGATGTTGATGCGGGTTTCCCCGGCTTCACCGTTCCACAGGACGCTGGTGCACTTGGCCAGAATCGTAATGCCGCGTTCGCGCTCCTGGTCATTGGAGTCCATGGCGCGTTCGGTCGTCGCCTCATTGGCGCGGAACACGCCAGACTGGGCGAGAAGCTGATCGACGAGAGTGGTCTTGCCATGATCGACGTGCGCGATGATGGCGATGTTTCGCATGGACATGGAGAAGGCGGGCTTTCGGGGAGAAGAGAAGTGGTTTGACGCTGTGCGCGTCAGGCGCGCGGCTTTTACGCGACTGCGCGACGTTTATCCACCCCACCTCTGCGCAAGGCTTTGACGTGGAAACCGGTGTCAGCCGCAAACCCCTTAATTTTATGGGGTTTGCGAAAGTTACGAGTGGATGTCGTTTCTCTCGCAACCAATTGTGCACTGCAGCATTGCGCCGAAATATGGCGAAGCTTGGCGATCGGCGTCCGCTAAACCTTATGTTACAAAGGATTTCTAAGCTTTAGTGCGACAAAAAGTGACAGCGTTGCCGAACATTTTGCTTGATGCATTTCGCACCGCACCCTATAAGCAACCTGTGAGGCGGCCTCGCCGCCTCTGCCCTTCCTGGGCGTTTCCTCCCTAATGAACTGCCCGGCTTTCGAGCCGGGCTTTTTTTTGGTCTGTGCCTTGGGCGGCTAAAAACCCTCTCTCTTTGAGTGAGGGAGGGGTCCGCCGCCCCAGGCGGTGGGAGGGTGAGAGGTTTCACGGCCAACCGGAAAAGCTCGATACCTTTATTTGATCAACCCGTGCCGGGCGCGGGATCTCAAGGCAGTCCCAGTATCCATACGCCGGCGCGGGTAGGCGCGTTGTGCAAGGCATCCAGGCGGCGCCTTGGTCTGAGAGGGTGTAACCTCTCACCCTCCCATCGCTGCGCGATGGGCCTCTCTCTCTCTCTCAAAGAGAGAGGATTTCAGAGCAACTCAGCCCAATCCGTCGCGGCCAACTGCCGGGTCACCGTCTCGATGTCCGCCTTCAAGCCCGCCAGACCCTCGGTCGGCTCGCGCGTGGTCTCGTTCATATAGAGCGCGCGATTGATCTCGACCTGGATGGCGTGGGTGCGTCGGGCGGGGCGGCCGTAGTGCGCGGTGGTATAGCCGCCGGCATAGGGCGCGTTGCGGGCGACGCGATAGCCCAGCGTCTCCAGCGCCCTTTCAATCAGCCCGGTCATCTTGGGCGAGCAGGCCGCGCCGAAGCGATCGCCCAGCACGATGTCGCACGGGCCGCCGCCGCGCGCCCGGTGGCCGCGCGCCGCCGCCGCCGGCATGGAGTGCCAATCGACCAGCACCGCCAGGCCGTGGGTGTTGCGCGCCTGGGCCAGCAGGCGGTCCAGCGCGTCGTGATAGGGGCGGTGGGCGGTGTCGATCCTGAGCTTGGCCTCGATGAAGGTGAGCTTGCGGGCATAGATCGGGCGGCCTTCGCCGGCCACCCGGGCAATCGTCCCCAGTCCGGCCGCCACCCGCGCCGTGCGGCCTTGGGCGAAGTCGGGCAGTTCGTCCTCGAACATCGCGGGATCCAATTCCCAGGCGTCGCGGTTGCAATCGACATAGGCCCGCGCCAGCCGGGCCCGGATCACATTGGCCCCCAGGGCCGGCGCGCCGCCGATCAGGTCATCGACGAAAGCGTCCTCGGAGCCGCGCAGCTCGCGAGCCTCCAGCCGGGCGGCGGCCATCATCTCGGGCGGATAGAGCTTTCCCGAGTGGGGCGAGGCGAAGACCAGGGGCGTCGGCGGCGGCAGACCCTCGGGCGCGGCGCGCAACACTTCGAAGGCCGGCGAAAAGCCATGCTCCGCCGTCGCCGGCGTTTTCGAAGCGATCTGCTCCCATGCGGTCATGGACTTATTGTCGCGGCCCTGCGCGCCGGGGTCAAACGACAAGGCCGCAGCGTTATAGAGACAGGACCGGGCGCCCAGGCTTTAACTGTGGACGGTCGGCGGTAATTCATTCGCGATTTACCGTCCTTCTCTAGATTCCTCCTTTCCAATCCCGACGTTCGCCCGGAAACTGACCGCATGGCCCGCATCCTCCTCGCCGAAGACGATGACTCCCTTCGCGGCTTCCTGGCCCGCGCCCTGGAGCGGGCTGGCTTCGAGGTCCAGGCCTGCGCCGACGGCGAAGAGGCGGTCCAGCACCTGGACACCCCCTGGGACCTGTTGCTGACCGACATCGTCATGCCCGGCATGGACGGCATAGAGGTGGCCCGCCAGGCCGCCGCTCGTGATCCGTCCCTGCGCATCATGTTCATCACCGGCTTCGCCGCCGTGGCCCTCTCGGCGCAGGACCGCGCACCCGCCGGCGCCAAGGTCCTGTCCAAGCCCGTGCACCTGCGCGACCTGGTCTCCGAAGTCGAAAAGATGATGGCCGCCTAAAATTTTCCCAGGCGGCAAGTAAGGCGGCTTGCGCGATCCAGAAGCCGCCGCTATACCCCCACACCTTCCCGCCCGGGACGCTTTTAGAGCGCTCCAGGGCCGCTTTGGCGGACGCGTAGCTCAGCGGGAGAGCACCTCGTTGACATCGAGGGGGTCACAGGTTCAATCCCTGTCGCGTCCACCATCTCCTCCCAAGATTGCGTTGTTGTCGGGCCTTGCTTGCACGGACGAATCTGCTCGGCCGCGAATGGTTCCGCAGCGGGCGCACTTTAAATCTCTGACCGTTGGCGTAACCATTTCCGGTCTGGTGCTTTAGCATCCTGCCGTCTGACGCGCTTCTTCTGCGCGAAACTCAGGGAATTTGGCGTTTTCACGTGTTGAAGCGGCGTCAAAATCTAGAGTTCACGGCGCGGGGATCAAGAATTCAGTCTCTGATTTCGCCGGTTCGGTTCAAGGTCGGTGGGAGTTGCAGGCTGCAAAGTCGCAATCTCGACGAAATAGAGGCCGTTGTGGCGGATCGGCCACACCTATTTCCTGACTTGGCGCGTTTGTCGTCTTGAAGCTGCTTCTGTCGGCTTCAAGACATTCATCTAGAGGGTTCACATCATGAAAATCCGGTTGCTGGCAGGTGTCGCGACGCTTGCGCTCTGCGCCGCGTCAGGCGCCTCCGCCCAAAGTGCATTGAGCGGATGGTACGTCGCCGGCGACGTCGGGTACCACATGACCGACGGCGTCAAGGCGACTTCGTCGGTTAACGCCACAGACGGCCAACCTTACAAATGGACGTTCTCGGCCGACGACGACTGGGCGGGCTTTGGCCGCATCGGTTATCGCTTTACCCCCAACTGGCGGGTCGAAGGCGAATACGGCTATCGCAGCGGCGACATCTCCGGCGTCAAGGGTTCGGCCGGTCGTCCTCAGCCGATCGGTCTGTGCACCGCCGGCCCGATCCGCACCGTGGCCAACCCGACCTGCGGCGAACCGAACGGCGAGCTGAAGGCCACCACCCTGATGGCCAACGTCATCTATGACTTCATGCCCGACTCCAGCTTCCACCCCTTCATCGGGGCGGGCGTCGGTACGGCCTGGGTTCATAACAAGGTCTATGGCCAGCAAGCTGGCCGGGCCGTCACGCCCGTCACCACCGCGCAAATCCAGAACACCAGCTTCGACGACGTCGACCAGGCCCTGGCCTATCAAGGCCTGCTGGGCGTCGCCTGGGACTTCGCTCCGAACTGGTCCCTGGACCTGACGGGTCGCTACCTGGAGACCGACGACCTGCAATGGGGTTCGGTGACCTCGAACGTCAGCCCCGTGGCTGGTGGTTCGGTGACCGATGTCGGCACCTTCAGCGGCAAGTACAAGGACACCTCGATCACCCTGGGCGTCCGTTACACCTTCGGCTCCCCGCCGCCGCCCCCGCCGCCCCCGCCGCCCCCGCCCCCCCCGCCCCCGCCTGAAATGCCGGCTCCCCCGCCGCCGCCGCCTCCGGCTGCTGCGTACGAAGCCAG
>JACMOF010000253.1 GCA_014378155.1 Caulobacter sp.
GTCATGCTTGGCCAGCTTGTTGCCAGCGACGGCGCCCAGCAGGCCGCCGATCACGGCGCCGACTTCCTGCTTGCCGCCCGAGGCGTTGCAGCCGATGACGCCGCCCAGCTTCTGCGACATGGCGCTGGCGGTGGTGGGAGCAACAGCCAGGGTCAGGGCGGTGGCGGTCATGGCCAGGCCCATCCCAACTTGCTTGAGGCCGATCTTCTTGGTCAGGATGATGATGCTCATGGTCGTGGTCCCTTGCGAATGGTGCGGAGCGTCCCGGCCCCTTGAGACACACCATGACAAGGTGAAGCTGAACGGCGTCGGGCGGGGCGCCGACAGATTTCGTTCATCTAAGAATTTTCCGCGTTGGGCGTGGTGCAGCTAAACGCCGCCTCGGCCGTTCCCCATTCATGCCTAAACCTTCAAAGCCCGCGCGCATCGGTACCGGCGCGCTCCTCGTGGCCCGCGAAAGCCGCCCCGTCGAATTCGCCGTCCATCTCGTCAATGAACTGAACGGCTCGCGGGGCGGCAAGGGGGCCGTCACCGGCGACCCCGACGCCATGCGCGAAGCCTTCCGCGCCGGCCGCGCCCGCCTGACCCTGGATGACGGGGTCGAGATGGACGTGATGGTGGTCGCCCACTCCGAGGGCAGCGACACGGCTTACTTCCAGGTGGGTTAGGGGCTTTCGAAACCCTCTCCCTCCGGGAGAAGGTTTCAGAGCGTCCTATTCCCCCAGCTTGTACGGCCCGCTCTTTTCCAGCGCCGCCTGCCAGGCCGGACGCGCATGCATGCGCTCGATCCAGGCGGCCAGGTTCGGATAGTCGGCGAGCTTGCCGTGCGCCTTGGCGACCTCGGCGACGAAGCTCATCTGGATGTCGGCGCCGGTCAGGCTGTCGCCGACGAAGAAGTCGCGGCCCTCCAGCGCCCCCTCGACATAGGCCAGATGATTGGCGATCTCGCTCTCGATGCGCGGGTGCAGCGGCGCGCCGGCCTCGCCCAGCCGGCCGACATACATCCGCAGCAGCATCGGCAGCATGGCCGAGCCCTCGGCATAGTGCAGCCACTGCTGATAGGCGTCGTAGTCGGCCGAGGCCGGATCGGGCGCCAGCTTGCCGCCGGCGTGGCGGCGGATGACATAGTCGGTGATCGCCCCGCTCTCGATGATCGTGGCGTCGCCGTCGGTCAGCACCGGCGACTTGCCCAGCGGGTGCACGTGCAGCAGGGCTTGCGGCGCCAAGCGGGTCTGCTTGTCGCGTTCGTAGAACCGGATCTCGTAGGGCAGGGAGAGTTCCTCCAGCAGCCAGAGGATCCGCTGCGAGCGCGATTCGTTGAGGTGATGGACGACGAGCATGCTTGTTCCCTGCCTTTTTAGCCTTTGGCCCCTCATTATGTTGCACTGCGGCATTGCTCGCAGGTGCGAAAGGCTCCAGAGTAAAAGAAAACAACTGTTTGGCGCACGGGAGCAAGCCATGACCGATACGGTCGTTCAGGAAACTTCGGAAAGCTTGATCCTGCCGGGTCTGACCGTGCTGTTGCGCGAAGCCGCCAGCGCCGCCCAGCTGTTCGTCGCCGAGGCCAAGCCGGCGGTGAAGGCCGCGATCACGGGCGCAGGCGGCAAGATCGACCGCAAGCTGGCCGACGACAAGCAGCACCAGGTGCACGGCTATGGCTGGTACGCCGCCTATGCCGAGCTGCTGAACCAGGTCGCCGGCTGGGCCGAGCGGCTGGAGGCCGAGGGCCGGTTCGGCGAGATCGAGGCCCTGCTGGCCCAACTGCTGTTTTCCGAATACTGCGCCCAGCTGGTCGGCGGCGTGCCGATGAACCAGGGCGAGATCGTCCGCCCCGCTCATCTGGTCACCGACCGGGCCGTGTTGAACCGGCTCTATTCCAACGGCCTGATGAAGCTGATGGTCGAGGGCGGCACCCAGGCGGTGAAGACCCGCATCGCCCGGCGACTGGCCGAGGCCCGAGGTCGCCCTACGCTGGAAAACACCGGCCTCGACGAAACCTTCGAGATGATCCGCGACCAGTTCCACGCCTTCGCCGAGGAGAAGGTCACGCCCTTCGCCCACCAATGGCACCTGAAGGACGAGCTGATCCCCATCGAACTGGTCGAGGAACTGGGCGCCCTGGGGGTGTTTGGCCTGACCATCCCCGAGGAATATGGCGGGGCCGGCATGGGCAAGATGGCCATGTGCGTGGTCTCCGAGGAGCTGTCGCGAGCCTGGATCGGCGTCGGCTCGCTGGCTACCCGCTCGGAGATCGCCGGTGAGCTGATCCTGACCGGCGGCACCGAGGCGCAGAAGCACTACTGGCTGCCAAAGATCGCCGACGCCTCGATCCTGCCGACCGCCGTCTTTACCGAGCCCAACACCGGGTCGGACCTAGGCAGCCTGCGCACCCGTGCGACCCTGACCGGCGACGCCTATCTAGTGACCGGGAACAAGACCTGGATCACCCACGCCGCCCGCGCCGACGTCATGACCCTGCTGGTCCGCACCGAAGCCGACACCAGCGACTATCGCGGCCTGTCAATGCTGCTGGCCGAGAAGCCGCGCGGCACGGATGAGGCGCCCTTCCCCGCCGACGGCATGAGCGGCGGCGAGATCGGGGTGATCGGCTATCGCGGCATGAAGGAATATGAGCTGGCCTTCGACGGCTTCACGGTGAAGGCCGAGAACCTGCTGGGCGGCGTGCCCGGCCAGGGCTTCAAGCAGCTGATGGCCACCTTCGAGAGCGCCCGCATCCAGACCGCCGCCCGCGCCGTCGGCGTGGCCCAGGCGGCGCTGGAAACCGGCCTGGCCTACGCTCTGGACCGCCAGCAGTTCGGCCAGGCGATCTTCGAGTTCCCCCGCGTCCACAACAAGCTGGCGATGATGGCCGCCGAGATCATGGGCGTGCGCCAGCTGACCTATTTCGCCGCCCGCCAGAAGGACGAGGGCAAGCGCTGCGACCTGGAGGCCGGCATGGCCAAGCTGATCGCCGCCCGCGTCGCCTGGGCCGCCGCCGACAACGCCCTGCAGATCCACGGCGGCTCCGGCTTCGCCGTCGAGTACGTGGCGAGCCGGTTGTTGGCGGACGCGCGGATTCTCAACATCTTCGAAGGCGCCGGCGAGATCCAGGCGCAGGTGATCGCGAGGCGGCTGCTGGAGGAGGGGAACTAGCCCCCCCGCTCCCATCCTGTCA
>JACMOF010000254.1 GCA_014378155.1 Caulobacter sp.
AGGTGACGTCCTGCACGCAGAAGATCATCAGGTCGCCGGCGTGGGCCCCCAGTTCTTCGCGGCAGACCGAATTGGCGGCGGCCACGATGTCGGTATGGATGGCGGCGTCGGTTCGACCGCGGACCTTGACATGTTGCTCGGCGGCGAAGGCCGAGGTGGTGGTCATCAGAACCATGGCCGAGGCGGCCAGGACAAACATCGATTTCATGATTTCAAATCCGAAGGGGGTTGGGGTTCAACCACCTCCCGACGCGTTCCTCTGAGGCCGTTGGGATCTCGCCCGCTCAAACCTCGGAGGTAGCGGTAACATGACAACGTTGTCAGTCAAGTAAAATATTGAGTTTCAAAGGAAACCAGGCGTGGATTGGGGACAGCCACCTGTGGCTGTCCCCGTCCGGAAGTGCAGCGCCTAGAGCAAGCCGCGCGATGTAGGAATCGCACGGCTTGCTCTAGGCTTTTGTTTTCGCATCGCTTTTGCGGAAAACCGGTGGCCACTTTTCCGCGCGATGCTCTAGCGCCGCCGCTTCTTCACCACCGCCGGCGCCGGCGGGGCCGGCGGGGGCGGGGTCCAGTCGAAGGCCAGCAGCAGGGTGCGCTCCAGCGAGAAGTCGTTGTCGTCCGACAGCAGATAGACCCGCGTCGCCCCGGACGGCGTCTTGGCCAGGGCCACCCCCTCGAAGTTGTCGCGCGTCGTCGCCCTGTCCAGGGTCAGGTTGGCGGCGACCACCTGTTTGGCAGACGGGGCGCGCGGATCGACCACGAAACGCACCTGGCCCCGCCAGCCGCGCACCGGGTCGAAACTGCGGTAGAGGGCGGCGATCGCCTGGCCGTCGAAGGATGCGAAACCGGTCAGGCCCCAGGTGAAGTCTGGCGGCGATTGCGGGGCCAGGCCCACACAGGGCGCCGAGACCTTGCACAGCCACACCTCGCCCTCCTCGCCGCCCACCAGATAGGCGTCGGGGCCGGCGATCGGATAGGCGGTCAGGGCCTCCATGCCCTCGTTGTCAGGGAAGGTCGTGGCCGGCTTGTTGACCGCGCGCGGCAGGCCAAGGCCCCCATTCGGCAGGGCCGGATAGAGCCAGACGCGGTGATTGCGCTCGAAGCTGACCAGCCGGTCGCCATTGGTCAGCACCGCCAGCCCCTCGGCGTCGGCCCAGTCCTTGCTCGGCAGGGGCTGACCGTCGAGGCCCTTGAGCCCCGACAGCTTGCCGTCGGTCAGGCCGACCAAGCGTCCCGCCTCGTCCAGCTCCAGCCGCGCCTCGAACAGGTCGCCGTCGTCGCTGATCGCCAGCAGTGCGCCATTGGCGCCGATCTTCAGGTCCGACAGGCCGTGCAGGCGCGTGGTGTCGGGGCTGGTGATGTCGATCCCGCCGGCATAGACGAAGCGGCCAATCGAGACCGGCGGTGGCTTGGCCGAGCTGAGCGGCACGGGCGTGGTGACCAGGCTGATCCCCGCCCCCGCCTTGACCGGCGCGACCGGCAGGATGGCGGGCTGCGGTGGGGCCTTGGCGCACTGACCGGCCAGCACGGCGACGAAGCCCAGCACCAAAAGCGCCCGAAGCCCGATCACACCGGAACCTTGCGGGCCGGCTTGGGCGCGGACGGCTGGACGGTGGGCGGGGCGGCCAGCAGGCCCCGGGCCCGCTTCACGGCCTTGGGCTCCTCGTCGAACAGGTCGGCCAGCTGATCGACCAGCGCTCCGCCCAGTTGCTCCACATCGACGATGGTCACGGCGCGGCGATAGTAGCGGGTGACGTCATGGCCGATGCCGACGGCGATCAGCTCGATCGGGCTCTTGGTCTCGATCTCGGCGATCACCTGGCGCAGGTGGCGCTCCAGATAGTGGCCCGAATTGACGCTGAGGGTGCTGTCGTCCACCGGCGCGCCATCCGAGATCACCATCAGGATGCGGCGCGCCTCCGAGCGGCCGATCAGCCGCTGGTGGGCCCACATCAGGGCTTCGCCGTCGATGTTTTCCTTCAGCAGGCCCTCGCGCATCATCAGGCCGAGATTCTTGCGGGCCCGGCGCCAGGGGGCGTCGGCGCTCTTGTAGATGATGTGGCGAAGGTCGTTCAGGCGGCCGGGCGCCGGCGGGTTGCCCGCCTTGGTCCACTCGTCGCGCGCCGTGCCGCCCTTCCAGGCGCGGGTGGTGAAGCCCAGCACCTCCACCTTGACCGCGCAGCGCTCCAAGGTGCGGGCCAAGATATCGGCGCAGACCGCCGCCACCATGATCGGCCGGCCGCGCATCGAGCCGCTGTTGTCGATCAGCAGGGTGACGACGGTGTCGCGAAACTCGACATCCGTCTCCTGCTTGAACGACAGCGGGGCGGTGGGATCGATGATCACCCGGGTCAGGCGGGAGACGTCGAGCATCCCCTCCTCCAGGTCGAAGGTCCAGGAGCGGTTCTGCTGGGCCAGCAGCCGGCGCTGCAGCTTGTTGGCCAGACGAGAGACCACGCTGGAAAAGGCCGCCAGCTGCTGGTCCAGATAGGCCCTAAGGCGTGTCAGCTCGTCGGCGTCGCACAGCTCCTCGGCCGGCACGACCTCGTCATATTGCGTAGTGAACACCTTGTAGGGCGGCTCGAAAGCCCCGCCTTGACCCGTGTCAGGCCGCGACGGCTTGGCGCCGTCGCCCATCTCGGGCGCTTCCTCGGTGTCCTCGGCCTCGCCGTCCTGTTCGGACTGGACCATCTCCTCGTCGCCGGCCTCGCTCTCGCGGTCGGAGCTCTCGGTCTCCTGGGGCGCGGCGCCGTCGGACTGCTCGCCCTCGCCTTCGCCCTGGTCGTTCTCGGAGGTCTCGGTGTTCTGGTCCTCGTCGCCGGCGTCCTCGTCCGGGCTCTCGCTGACGTCGGACATCTCCTCGCCGAGATCGAGATCGCGGAGGATCTCGCGGGTGACGCGGGCGAAGGCGGCCTGGTCGTCGATGGCGGCGGCCAGGCGGTCCAGGTCCTTGCCGGCCCGGTTCTCGATATCGGCGCGCAGGATGTCGACCAGGGCCTTGGCGCCATCGGGCGGGGCGTCGCCGGTCAGGCGCTCGCGGACCAGCAGCGACAGGATCTCGGCCATGGGCGCCGACTGGCGGTCGGTGGCGACGGCGCGGGTCAGGCCCTGCTTTTCGAGGCGAGCCTCCAGCGCGGCGGTCAGGTTGAGGCGGACCCCGCCCAAGGCGTTGCTGCCGATCGCTTCCAGCCGCGCCTGCTCGATGGCCTCGAAGGCCGCCTGGCCGTCAGGCGAGCTGGGGCGGGCGCGGGCGTGGGCGACGGCGTCATGGTGGGCCAGGCGCAAGGCCATCTGGTCGGCCAGGCCGCGGATGCGGCTGGCCTCCTTGGGGTTCAGGTCGCGCGGCGGATGAGGCAGCACCGCCCGGTTGCCGACCAGGCTGGGACCCTCGCCGGAGAACACCACCTCGAGGTCGGGCGTCTGGGAGAGCGAGCGCGCGGCGTGGGCCAGGGCGCGCTTGAACGGTTCGGTCGGGCTTTCGGGCTTGGAGGCCATGGGGATGGGTTACCGAGCGAACGCGGCGAACACAAGACGGCCAAAAGGGAACATGAGCGCCAAAGCCGCGTTTGCGTGATCCAAGCTCGCGATGGGCGGGCCAGCGCTTGAGGAAACGACCATGTTGAAGTGGGCCATCATCCTGGCGGTCATCGCCCTGATCGCCGGCGCCCTGGGCTTCACCGGCATCGCCGGCGCGGCCGCCGGCATCGCCAAGATCCTGTTCTTCCTGTTCCTGATCGGCTTCATCATCTTCGCCGTACTGGGCGTGACGGTGTTCAAGACCGTCTCGAAATAGCCAGGCTACGATTGGGGACAGGCGCATGCGCCTGTCCCCAATCGTAGCCAGCGGTCGCTACTTCACCGCAGAATAGACCTTGGCCTGCGCCCCGACCACCTCGACCAGATTGCCCATGGTCAGGTTGACGTCCACCAGGTGCAGGCCCCAGTCCTTCAACGGCTGGCCCAGCACCAGCAGGTCGCCGGGAATGTTGTCGGCCCGGGGGTCGGCCTTGACCGGATGCACAGTCACCGCCAGATAGTCGAAGCCCCCCTGGCTGACGCACTGCGCCGAGACCAGGCCCGGCAGTTCCACATAAGGCGTCTTCGCATCAAGGCCCTTGGCCCAGGCGGTGGCCGGGCGCATGGCCGTGCCCATGATCGTGCGGTCGCTGAAATAGCTCTTCAGATCGGCCGAGCCTCCCGCCAGGGCTGCGGGATTGACGCAGGCGGCCTTCATGCCGGGTTCGGCGACCTTGCCGAAGAACTTGCTGCCGGCCGGCGGCGGGCTGTCGGCGCGGAACGACACATAGGAGATCAGGCAGCCGATCTGGCCGGCCTTGCGGCACAGCGGCAGCGAGCCATAGCTGTCCTTGGCCGGATCCACGGGCGTGTTCATGCCCAGGATCAGGGCCGAGACGAGTCGCTTCTGCACTGGCTTGCCGTCAATTTCCTTGGCGATCAGCGACAGCAGGATGCGCGAACCCTGGGAATGGCCGATCAGCACCACGCCCCGACCGTGGTTGTCGCGGGCGAGGTAGTCGTTCCAGGCGTCGCGGACGTCGTTATAGGCCAGGGCGCTGTCGCCGGTCGAAGCCTGGCCCATCATCACGCGGCGCAAGGCGGCGATGGTCACCTGGCGGTAGTTGGGGGCGTAGAGTTTGCAGACCTGGCCAAAGCGCGCGAACTGCTGGTCGGC
The DNA here is from genome assembly GCA_014378155.1 of Caulobacter sp. Lineage (GTDB taxonomy): Bacteria > Pseudomonadota > Alphaproteobacteria > Caulobacterales > Caulobacteraceae > Caulobacter. The sequence continues at coordinate 4,694 of JACMOF010000254.1, forward strand.
CACGGCCTTTTCCGGCAGGTCCGGCGTCATGTCGCTGTTGCCGCCGGGGTCGCTGGACACCGTCGGATAGACGTAGAAACAGTCGATCGGCGCGTTGGGATCAGCCTTGAAGGTCTCGACGCTGGTCTTGCCATCGGCCTGGATGACCGTGGCCGTCTGATCGGCGGCGCAGGCGTCCTGGCGGCCGGGCCGGCACAGCCAGGCGTCCTCCTTCGTATAGTCGTTCGGCGTCGCCGGCGCAGCGGGCGCCGGCTGGGCGCAGGCCGCCGTGCCCAGGCCCAGGCCCGCGATCAGGCCCAAGGCCGTCCAAAGCTTGCGTGACATCTCAACCCCCTCCAACGCTTGTTTGGAGCGGAGGATGGCTTGGGATGCGGTGAAAGGGAAGAGGCGGCGACGCGTTAAGCCGGCAACCACCGCCGTGGGAACTTGTCCCCAAGCGCCCGCGCCTCGCCGGGCTTCAACCCCAGCTCGCGCATCTTGAAGGCCACGATCTCGCGCAAGGCCTCGACCGGTTCGCGGCCACCGGAGGGGCTGGAGGCCACGGGGCCGGCCTGCATGGCCAAGTCCACGGCGGCCCACTCGGCCTGGGCGCGGTCGGCCTTGCCCACCGCGAAATAGTGCCGGACCGGCAGGCGCTCGCCGACGATCTCGACCATCACGGCGACAACCCAGCCTTCGACGAGCAGATCGGAGTCGGGGCGCTGGCGGAACATGAGCGCCGATGTAGCAGGTTTCCTCGCGCCGTCACGGCGGCGCGTTAAGTATCAGCCCAGAACCTGGAACGCCGCCTGGCTGACCAGGCCCAGCAGCACCCAGACGCCGACGCCG
>JACMOF010000255.1 GCA_014378155.1 Caulobacter sp.
CCGTTCTCCGACCACATCGTCGGCAATCCGATGCTGCCGGCCATCCACGGCGGTGTGCTGGGCCCCTTCATGGAGATGACCGCCCTGGCCCAGCTGTCGGTGGCCGAGCCGCTGAAGCGCCAGCCGCGCACCATCGACGTGTCGATCGAATATCTGCGCTCGGGCCGGCCCCTGACCACCTTCGCCCGCGCCCAGATCAAGAAGGTCGGCCGACGGATCGCCAACGTCCATGTCGAGGCCTGGCAGGAGCAGCGCGCCGCGCCGATCGCCGCCCTGCGGGGCCATTTCCTTCTGACCTCCAGCGACGACTGACCGCCAGTCATGGTCCGTCACGTCAATCGCGGCGCCGTGGCGCGCAAGGGGGATCTGCCCACCAAGGTCTGCGTCACCTGCCAGCGGCCCTTCACCTGGCGCCGTAAGTGGGAGCGGGTGTGGGAAGAGGTGAAATATTGCTCGGACAAGTGCCGATCTAATAAGATTACACCTGTGTAATGCCAATTGACGGCGTCAACGTTTCTAAAAAAGGCTTCATGAAGCAAAGGTAACGGGTGTTCACCATCCGCCGCGCCTATACCCCTGATCACCGGACGCGGTCGTCGCGCCGGACCTTTCAGGGAACCAAGACCATGACCTTCTCGACCAACAACGTGTCCGCCTTCGCCAGCCTGATCCTGGCCCTTCTGCCCCTCGTCGTGATCGCTGGCTCCATCTCCACGAGCTTCTGAATGATCGCCGCTTAGCTCCACCGGGCTAGCGCCCCTTCAGGCTTTCAGAGCCTCTCGGGCCGCCCGGTGGAGAAGGGCGTGACGATGCGCCAAACGATCGATGTCGGCGTCATAACCGCCACCGATCACCCCGGTCACCGGGATATCCCTTTCCAGACATGAGCCCAGGACGAACGCCTCGCGCCGCGCGAGCCCCCCGTCGCTCAAACTCAAACGCCCCAACTTGTCGTCCGCGTGCGGATCGACCCCGGCGTTGAAGAACACCAGGTCGGGCGCCACCCGCGTCAGCAGCTCCGGCAGGAGCGCTTCCAGTCTCTCCAGATAATCCGCGTCGCCCGTGCCGTCGGGCAGGTTGACGTCGAGGTCGCTCGCCGCCTTTCGGGCGGGGAAGTTCTTCTCGGCGTGCATCGAGAAGGTGAAGACGCTGGGATCGCCCTCGAAGATCCGCGCCGTGCCATCGCCCTGGTGAACGTCGAGATCGACGACCAGCACCTGGCGTACGACGCCCTCGGCCTGTAGCCGCCTTGCCGCCACCGCCACGTCGTTGAACACGCAGAACCCGGCCCCCGTATCGGCCTGGGCATGGTGGCTGCCGCCGGCGGTGTTGCAGGCGATCCCGTGCTCCAAGGCCAGGCGCGCGGCCAGCAACGTGCCGCCGGCTGCGGCGCGGGCCCGAGTGGCCACGGAGTCGGTGTTGGGCATGCCGATCCGCCGCGCCACGTCGGCGGGCAGGGTCAGGTCGATGACGCCGCGTATATACGCCTCGTCGTGAACGAGCCGCAGGCTGTCCTCGTCGATCGGCTCGGGACGGATGAAACCCGCCGGGCCGGCGAGCCCCTCGGCCTGGAGCACAGCGGCCAGGCGCGAGAACTTGTCCATTGGAAAGCGGTGTCCCGCTGGCATCTCGGCGCGGAAGGCGGGGTGGTGGATGATCGGCGGGAACGGCGTGGCCATGGCGCAACGATGGGGAGCGCGCGCACGTGACGCAAGGTCGCGACTTGCCCCCGCGCCCGCTGGCGCTTAACCAACCGCCATGCGCACACCCGAGAACCTCGCCGAAATCCTCGACCTCGAAGCCATCGAGGTGAACCTGTTCCGGGGCGTCAGCCCCAATGACGGCTTTCCCCGTATCTTTGGCGGCCTGGTCATCGCCCAGGCGCTGATGGCGGCCTACAAGACCGTGCCCGAGCGGGTCTGCCACTCGCTGCACGCCTATTTCATCCGGCCCGGCGATGTGAACGCGCCGGTGCTCTACGAGGTCGAGCGGGCCCGCGACGGCGGCACCTTCACCACCCGGCGGGTGGCGGCGATCCAGCACGGCGAGCAGATCTTCAACCTCTCCTGCTCGTTCCAGACCCCGGAGGCTGGGCTGGAGCACCAGGCGCCGATGCCGTCGAGCATCGATCCCGAGACCCTGCCGACCGACGCCGAATACCTTCGCTCGCTCGGCGACGAGGTTCATCCGCGCTTCGTCAAGATGGCCGAATATCCGCGCCCGATCGACCTGCGCTGGGTGGATCCGCAGCACCCGACCAAGCCGACGCCGAAGTCCTCGACCAAGGAGGTCTGGATGCGGGCCAAGGCGCCGCTGGGCGACGACGTGCGCCTGCAGCAATGCGCCCTGGCCTACGCCTCGGACATGGCCTTCATGGAAAGCGCCCTGCGTCCGCACGGCCTGATCTGGACCAGCCCCGGCCTGCAGGCCGCCAGCCTGGACCACGCCATGTGGTTCCACCATCCCTTCGACTTCAACGCCTGGACCCTGTTCGCCCAGGACAGCCCCTCGGCCTCGCAGGGGCGCGGCCTGGTGCGCGGCCAGATGTTCAGCCGCGAGGGCCTGCTGGTCGCCTCCGTGGCCCAGGAGTGCCTGATGCGGGTGCGGAAGTAGGTTAGGCCGCGCCGAGGCGCTCAAGAACGCCGATGGATCGATCGAGGTCACCGCCGGTCATCGCCCGCTCGGCCTCGATGACTAACTGCAGCTTGCGGACCAATAGCCGCACCTCGATCTCGCCCGCCTCGGCCTGCGTCTTGGCGGCAGCGCCTTGCTGGCGTCGGCGAGAAGCTTGGTCACCTGCCGCAATTGTCAATACTCAGTCGTAGTGCCGCTCGGTGTCGTCGTCCTCGACCGCCTCTTCAGGCCCTTCCGGCTCACCCACCAGGGCCGGCGGATCGGCCAGCACCAGGCCTTCGGCGATCTTCACCTCCGGCACGGCGGCGCGGGTGAAGGGCAGGTACCAGGTCTGGCCGCCCAGGGCGGGGTCGATTTCCAGCAGGTCGTCGGCGCCGAAGTTCTGGACGCTCTTGATCTTGCCCAGCAGGGCGTTGGTGGCGACATGCCGCACCGGCAGGCCGATCAGGTCGGCCAGGTAGAACTCGTCCTCGTCCGGCTCGGGCAGGGCCGCGCGGGGGACATACAGGCGCAGGCCGCGCAGGGCGTCGGCCGCTTCCTTGGTGTCGACGCCCGCGCAGCGCGCCACGACGCCGTCCTTGACCACCCGCGCGGTCTCAACGGTCAGGGCGGGCGAGCCGTCCTGGCGGGTCAGGGCCTTGAACTTGGTCAGGGTCAGGGGGGCTTCGGTATAGGTCGCGATCTTCAGCTCGCCGCGCACGCCAAAGGCGCCAGCGACGCGGCCAACGAGGATCAGGTTCGTGTCAGGAGACTGGGTCATGGTGAGAAACGCCTTAACCCATCACCGTTTTCCCGGCGAAGGCCGGGACCCAGATCCATCCTGGGCGACTCGTGGGCTTCACCTGGGCACCGGCCTTCGCCGGGGAGATGGTAGAGGTGTCG
>JACMOF010000256.1 GCA_014378155.1 Caulobacter sp.
CCCCTAGGTCCGCCACCGCAGCGTCGTCTCTTCCACCGGGTTCTGGAACGGCCGGCGCTCGCGGTGGGCCGCCGCCCATTCGCGTTTGAGCTGGTGGTACCAGCGGCCCTGCTGGTCGGCGTCGCCGACCCACATCAGGGCGGGGGTGTCGCGCAGGCCGCGGGTCTGGGCGGCGACGATCTTGCCGTCCTGGCGCAGGAAGGTCCGGGCGGCCAGGCGGACCACCGGATAGAGCAGGGTGAAGGCCGGGTGGTCGGACCAGATGATCTGGTTCATCCGGGTCTTGCCAGCGTTGATCGGGGTCATGGCCGAGAGGGCCAGCACCTGCTTGTCGCCGACCTTCACATGCTCCCAGCGCAGGCCCGGCAGGCGGAAGGTGATCTCGGTCAGGGGCTCGCCGCCGAGGATGGCATAGGCCTTGGAGTTCTTGCTTGGCTCGTGGCGCACCATGGTGAAGCCGGCCTCGCTGGGGGCGAACTTCTTGTGCTTCTCGTGTTGGCTGGCGGTGGTGCGCCACCACCACTGCTGGTGCACGAACGGGCCGTGGGCCGGGTCGATCAGGCCCAGCACCGCGTGGTCGATATGGATGTCGTAGTCCAGGTGATCGACCAGCTTGGGCTTGCCGCCGACGATCCCGGGGATCACCGGGGGCGAGCAGGGCGGCTGGCCGTCGAAATGGACGTCGCCCGACATCCAGATCCACACCAGGCCCTGGCTCTCGACCAGCGGATATTTCCGCACCCGCACCTTGCTGATGTCGAGCGGGTTGTCGGCGGTCAGCGACGGGATCTTGGCGCAGCCGCCATCGGTGTGGAACCGCCAGCCGTGATAGGGGCATTCGACCGTCTCGCGGCCGTCATCCTCGGTCCGCACCTTGCCGGCCGACAGCTTGGCGGCGCGGTGCGGGCAGACATCGCGCAGGGCATAGACTTCGCCGGCCTTGGTGCGGCCGATGACCACCGGCTCGCCGAGATATTCGCGGCTTTCCATCTTGCCGGGCTTCAGCTCGGGCGACAGGGCCGCGACGTACCAGGCGTCCATCACGAAGCCTTCGCCGAATTTCACGGCTTTCGAAGCTGGCCGCGCGGCCTGCATTTGCGCATCGTCAGCCATCTGTAGCGTCGTCCGACTGTGCAGCCTGTTCAAGCAAAATCCGACCCCGCGCGAGGCGGTCCCCGGATCAGATCTCACGGCAAGCTATTCCCAAGGGCGCAATAGGCCCCATCACGACGCTGGCGTCCAGAGCCGCGCGGTATCGCTGCGCGTGAACAATTGGCGACAGTTGCGACCCTCTTCCCTCCGGGAGAGGGCTATTTTTCACTTCGCCGCCGTCTCGACCAGCCGCTGATAGAACCGCACCATCCGCTCCACATTGGCCAGGGTCATGTGCTCGTTGGTGCCGTGGATCATCTCGGTGTCCTTCACCGATAGCAGCAGCGGCTGGAAGCGGTAGATGTCGTCGGCGATGGGGCCCATGTAGCGGCTGTCGCTGGCGGCGGTCATCAGGGCCGGCGCGACGGGAGCCTTGCTCTCGTCGCCGGCCAGGGCCGACAGGGTCTTCCAGCCTTCGGACGACGTGGACGACACCTTGCTCGGCTCGTCCGGCGTCTTGACCCAGGCCAGCTTGACCGGCAGGTCGCCGACCGCGCGCTTGGCCCGCGCCATGACGTCGGCCGAGGTGTCGCCGGGGGCGATGCGATAATTGATCCAGGCCTCGGCGTCCTGCGGCAGAACGTTTTCCTTGGGCGAACCCTTCAGCATGGTCGGGGCGATGGTGGTGTGCAGCATGGCCGCGCCGGCGGGTGTGCGGGCCGTCTCTTTCACCAGAAGAGGCGAGAACAGCCAGGTGTTTGCGGCCGCCATCTTGACGGTCGGCGAGGCGTGCGGGGCCAGGCTTTTGAGCATGTCGGCGCCGGGGCCGGAGAACCTCATCGGGAAGGGTTTGTCGGCGATGGCCAGCACCGCCTTGGCCAGGGTGGCGACCCCGGTCTGGGGCGGCGGGGCCGA
>JACMOF010000257.1 GCA_014378155.1 Caulobacter sp.
ACCGAAGCCGGTTATGTGGGTGAAGACGTCGAAAATATCGTGCTGAAGCTTCTGCAAGCCGCCGACTACAACGTCGAGCGGGCTCAGCGCGGCATCGTCTACATCGACGGAATCGACAAGATCAGCCGCAAGTCCGACAATCCGTCGATCACCCGCGACGTTTCGGGCGAAGGCGTGCAGCAGGCCCTTCTGAAGATCATGGAGGGCACCGTCGCCTCCGTGCCGCCGCAAGGCGGGCGCAAGCATCCGCAGCAGGAATTCCTGCAGGTCGATACGACCAACATCCTGTTCATCTGCGGCGGGGCCTTCGCGGGCCTGGAGCGCATCATCTCGGCGCGCGGCCAAGGCAAGTCGATCGGCTTCGGCGCCAAGGTGGCGGATCCGGAAGAGCGTCGCACGGGCGAGATCCTGCGCAATGTCGAGCCGGACGATCTGCAGCGCTTCGGTCTGATCCCGGAATTTATCGGCCGTCTACCGGTGATAGCCACCCTGGAAGACCTCGATGAGGTCGCCCTGGTGAAGATTTTGACCGAGCCGAAGAACGCCTTCGTCAAGCAGTACCAGCGCCTGTTCGAGATGGAGAACATCGGCCTGACCTTCACCGACGACGCCCTGCATGGCGTCGCCAAGAAGGCCATCCTGCGCAAGACCGGCGCGCGCGGCCTGCGTTCGATCATGGAAGGCATCTTGCTGGAGACCATGTTCGAACTGCCCAACTACGAGGGTGTCGAGGAAGTGGTGGTCAATGCCGAGGTCGTCGAAGGCCGGGCCCAGCCGCTGCTGATCTACGCCGAGAAGAAGGGTGGGGCGGCTTCGGCCTAACCTCACTGACGTTCGCTGCGAAATCGGGCGCGCTCGGCTTGCCGGGCGCGCTCTTTTCGTCACACCAGGCTCTTTCCGACACGCCGCCATCGATACCGCGACGGGCGCCGCGAACTACCGGCGAAACGACTTAGGCGTCTCGGCAATAAAATTGGCAAGGTTCGTGCACAGCCAAGGTCGCCAGGGGGCATGGGCGTTGCACCTTGGCCGCCAAACCGCGACCCGTCGCCGCTACGAGGCGAGTGCGCTTGAACCGTGTTGCAAAAGGTCCACATAAATAACGAACATCCGCTCAGTCCCGGGCGGACGGGTCGTACGACTCAGGCGCATCGTCTGGGTGACGGCGGCCCGCGTGGCTGAACGCGAGAAAACGCGACGGCCAGGAGTATAAAGGCATCATGTCCGAGATTCGTACCCTTCCTGTGTTGCCCCTGCGGGACATCGTCGTGTTCCCGCACATGGTGGTTCCGCTGTTCGTCGGCCGCGACAAGTCGGTGCGCGCCCTTGAAGAGGTGATGCGCGGCGGCAAGGAAATCCTTCTGGTCACCCAGAAGAACTCGGCCGACGACGACCCCTCGCCGTCCGACATCTATGACGTCGGCGTTCTGGCCACCGTTCTGCAACTGCTGAAACTGCCCGACGGCACCGTCAAGGTGCTGGTCGAAGGCAAGGGCCGCGCCGCCGTGGTGCGCTTCACCGACCAGGAGGCCTATTACGAGGCCCAGGTCGGCGAGGTGAACGAGGACCAAGGCGTTGGCCCCGAAGCCGAGGCCCTGTCGCGCGCGGTCGTGGAGCAGTTCGAGAACTACGTCAAACTGAACAAGAAGGTGCCGCCCGAGGCCCTGGCCTCGATCCCGCAGATCGCCGAGCCGGGCAAGCTGGCCGACAGCATCGCCGCGCATTTGTCGGTGAAGATCGGCGACAAGCAGAACCTGCTGGAAATCTTCGACATCGTGAAGCGCCTGGAGAAGGTCTTCGCCCTGATGGAGGGCGAGATCTCCGTGCTGCAGGTCGAGAAGAAGATCCGCTCGCGCGTCAAGCGCCAGATGGAGAAGACCCAGCGCGAATATTACCTGAACGAGCAGATGAAGGCGATCCAGCGCGAGTTGGGCGATCCTGACGATCAGCGCGACGAACTGATCGAGCTCGAAAAGCGCATCAAGAAGACCAAGCTGTCCAAGGAAGCCCGGACCAAGGCCGAGGGCGAGCTGAAGAAGCTGCGCAACATGAGCCCGATGTCGGCCGAAAGCACCGTGGTCCGCAACTATCTGGACTGGATGCTGTCGATCCCGTGGGGCAAGGCCAAGACCAAGAAGATCGATCTGAACGAGGCCGAGGCGGTGCTCGAGGAGGATCACTACGGCCTTGAGAAGGTCAAGGAGCGCATCCTTGAATATCTGGCCGTCCAGGCTCGCACCGGCTCGCTGAAAGGGCCCATCCTGTGCCTCGTCGGTCCTCCGGGCGTCGGCAAGACCTCGCTGGGCCGTTCGCTGGCCAAGGCGACCGGGCGCGAGTTCGCCCGCATCTCGCTGGGCGGCGTGCGAGACGAGGCGGAGATCCGTGGTCACCGGCGCACCTATATCGGTTCGATGCCCGGCAAGATCATCCAGACCATGAAGAAGGCCAAGACCACCAACGCCTTCTTCCTGCTGGACGAGATCGACAAGATGGGCAGCGACTATCGCGGCGACCCGTCCTCGGCCCTGCTCGAAGTGCTGGACCCGGCTCAGAATTCGACCTTCGGCGACCACTATCTGGAAGTCGATTACGACCTCAGCCAGGTGATGTTCGTCACCACGGCCAACAGCCTCAACATGCCCCAGCCGCTGCTGGACCGCATGGAGATCATCCGCATCCCCGGCTACACCGAGGACGAGAAACTGGAGATCGCCAAGCGCCACGTGCTGCCCAAGTTGATGAAGGACCACGGCCTGAAGACGACCGAATTCGTGGTGCCGGAAAAGGCCATTCGGGACCTGATCCGCTACTACACGCGAGAAGCTGGCGTGCGGTCGCTCGAGCGCGAACTGAGCGGCCTGGCGCGCAAGACGGTCCGTGACCTGGGTCGCGAAAAGGTCACCTCGATCACCATCGACGATGAGCGTCTGGCGAAATATGCTGGCGTCCAGAAGTTCCGCTATGGCGAGACAGACGAGGTCGATCAGGTCGGCATCGTCACCGGCCTGGCTTGGACGGAATATGGCGGCGAGATCCTGACCATCGAAGCCGTGAAGATGCCGGGCAAGGGTCGCATGACGGTGACCGGCAACCTCAAGGACGTGATGAAGGAGTCGATCTCGGCGGCTCAGTCCTACGTGCGCTCGCGGGCCACCCATTTCGGCGCCAAGCCGCCGATCTTTGAAAAGACCGACGTCCACATCCACGTTCCTGACGGCGCGACCCCCAAGGATGGTCCGTCGGCCGGCGCCGCCATGGCCGTGGCCATGGTCTCGGTGCTGACCGGCATTCCGATCCGCAAGGACATCGCCATGACTGGCGAGATCACCTTGCGTGGCCGGGTGACGGCCATCGGCGGCCTGAAGGAAAAGCTGCTGGCGGCGTTGCGCTCGGGCGTGAAGACGGTCCTGATCCCTCAGGAGAACGAGAAGGATCTGGCCGAAGTCCCGCAAAGCGTGAAGGATGGTTTGGAAATCATCCCAGTCTCCGCGATCGACGAAGTGCTGAAACACGCGCTTACCGGTCCGCTCACCCCAATCGAGTGGCGGGAAGAGGATGAGCCAATTGCTGCAACTGCGAAGGTTGAAGAGGGCGATAGCGACGCTGTTCTGACCCACTGACAGTAACTTATTGTTGATAACTTAGGCGGCGCGGAGTATTTCCGCGCCGCCTTCGTTTGACGAGCCGTCTGAACCCCGCATACTCCCGCCCGAGCGAAGCGGCGTAAGCTGTAGCCAGCGCCGCCGCTTTCATGGCTGGGAGAACAACATGACCACAAAAGCCGAACTCGTCACGGCGATCGCCGAAAAGGCGGGCATCAACAAGAATCAGGCGAAGGACGCTCTGGAAGCCTTTATCGACGCGGTCACCACGTCGCTGAAATCCGGCGAGGATGTTCGCCTCGTGGGCTTCGGCACCTTCAAGGCTGTTGCCCGCGCCGCTGGCACCGCGCGCAACCCGCGCACCGGCGAGACCGTCAATCGCCCGGCGTCCAAGACCGCCCGGTTTCAGGTCGGCGAGGGTCTGAAGACCACGCTGAACGGCTAGGCCAGTACACAGATTTCGAGGGCGGGACGCCGCGAGGCGTCCCGCCTTTTTCCATGCAGGACGGTGTATCTCCCACATCATCGTTCTGAGGGGCGGTTAGCTCAGCGGTAGAGCGTCTCGTTTACACCGAGAGGGTCGGGGGTTCGATCCCCTCACCGCCCACCATTACCAGGTCGCGCGCTGGATCTTCCCGCCACCGCTGTGGACATCCCTATGATCGCCCCGCACTGATCGATCATGTCGCGTCCTGACCCGCCCATCGCCGTCACGCGTCTCGACTGGGTCGATCTGCGCCTCGATGACGTCGAGACGCCGCGCGGGCGTCTGCGGATCACTCTGGGCCTGGGCTCGGGTTTGGCGCGCCGAGCGAGCGACCCGCCGGGCGTGTTGTGGGCGATCGGGGATCGTGGACCCAATATCAAGATCAACGCCGCGATCGACGATCATGGATTGAAGCGTCTGAAGCCGCTGCGCGGCGTCGACGGCGCCAAGCTGATGCCGCGGACGGACATCGGTCCGACGCTGGTCCAGATCCGCCTCGAGGGCGACGGTGTCACCTTGTTGCGGACACTGCCTTTACGCGACAGCCATGGCGCGGCGTTCAGCGGGCTGCCTCTTCCCGGCGGGGACACGGCGGCGATGGAACCCGCCTTCGACTTGGCCGGAGCGCCGCTGGGCGCGAATTTGGCTGGGGCCGACACCGAAGGGGTCGTCGCCTTGGAAGATGGGACCTTCCGGGTCGCCGATGAATACGGACCCTCGATCCTGGTAGTGGCGGCCGACGGCGAGGTTTTGGCGCGCTGGGTCCCGACCGGCGTGGAGGCGGGGTTGATGGGCGCGGCCTATCCCGTGATCGGGGTTCTGCCGGCCTTGGCGGCCCGGCGACGATTGAACCGAGGGTTCGAGGCCATCGCTCTGTCGCCGGATGAGCGCCGCCTTTATGTCCTCTTGCAGAGCCCGTTGGCGGCCGAGGACGATCCCGAAGCCGACGCCGTGGGATATGTCCGGCTTTGGACGCTCGACGCCACGACGGGAATGGCGCTGGCCGAGCACCTTTACCCCCTCGATCCCGCGGACAGTTTCCGACGTGACCGCGATGCGGGGCGCATCGGGAGCAAGGACTTGAAGGTTTCCGAGGCGGTGGCGGTCGGCGACGGTCAGCTTCTGATCCTTGAGCGGATCTCGCGCACGTCGAAGATCTATCGCGTGAAACTGTCCGAGAGGCTTCTGCGAAAGACACTGGTGCTGTCAACCGACGACTGGCCCGATATCGACGCCGATCTGGAGGGCATGGCGGTGCTCTCCGACCGCGAACTGGTTTTGTGCACGGACAACGACTTCGGCGTCGATGGACGGCAAACCGCTTTCTACCGCGTCACCTTCGCCGAATCGTTCGCGGCTTGAGCGCCAGAATCTCCAGGCTCGTCGCCGCCGAGCGCGCCGCTTCGTCAGCCTGAATGCGCTCGCCCAAGGCCTGAGCCCGGACCTTGAAGCGCGGCTCGTTGAGCAGACGGTTCACCGCCGCCGCGATGACCGGCGCCTTGGCGTCGGCGGCCAGGGTCAGGCCCGCGCCGCGATGAGTGACACGGGCGGCGTTGTCGTGCTGGTCGCGACCCATGGGCAGGCACAGCAGCGGCATGCCGGCCATCAGCGGTCGCAGAGTGGAGCCATGGCCGGCGTGGGTTATAAACAGGGCAGTCTGGGCCAGCAATCGCCCGTGCGGCGCGCTGCGGACGACCGCCACATTGTCGGCAGCCTCGAACTCGGCAGGATCGATCGCCGGTCCCGTGGTCACCACCGCGCGTACCGCCAGCGTCCCCAGGGCGGCGATGATCTCGCGCAAGACTGCCTCCTGGGCCTGGTAGAGGCTTGAAAACGAGACCACCACCAGCGGCCCGCCGGCGGCCGGCGGCGCGCATGGCTCGACCCAGGTTGGGTCGGCCAGATAGGGACCGACATGGACGAACGGCGCGGGCAGGGGGCTGGGCGCGAAGTCGAAGGCCTGGCTGGTGGCCAGGAGGATGGACCTTGCGACATTCAATTGGTCGAACACATCGTTCAGCGGCGGCAGGTCGAGCGCGGCGCGGGCGGCGTTGAGGTCGGGCAGTCCCGCCTGGAAGAAGGTGCGGCTCATCTGGCCGACCATCGCGTGCATGGCGCGTTCCTCGTCGCTGGTCGCGGGTAGCATGCCAGCCCCGAATGGCGGGGCGCCGGCCATTGTCGGCAGCGACCAGATGTTGGCGGCCAGCAGAGCCAGCGGCAGTCCGCGCGCCTCGGCCGCCGCCATGGGCCCCGTCAGCAGTTCCTGGGACACGATCACGTCCGGCGCGAAGGCGTCGATCGCCGCCAAGGTGTCAGTGGCGTAGGCAAGGGCCGGGCCCGTCATGACCCGGTCCAGAAGTCGCTGGATCACCGCCAGCGGATTGTCGGCCTCGTAGTCCCTCAGACGGTCATCATCGCGGCTCTTGCCGGTCTGGAACGGCGCGGTCGTCCAGGCGCCGAATGGTACGTCCAAGGCTGCGGCGTCCAGACAGTTGCACGGGTCGCTGAGCACCAGAACGTCATGACCGAGCGTCATGAGATCGCGGGCGACCAGCAGCATCGGCTGAACGTGGCCGCCGCCTTCCCAGGTGGTGAACAGAAACCGCGCCATCACGCCCTCGACCCTAAACGAACAT
>JACMOF010000258.1 GCA_014378155.1 Caulobacter sp.
CCGGGAGGGCGCCTAGCGCGCCAGGACCCAGCAGGCCTTCGCGCGCCCCTCGGATTTGCAGATCGCCAGTGTGCGTCGGGACAAGAAGCACCCACGCCGTCCCGACCTTTTCGCCGCCGAGGGTTCCCAGCCCGTACCCCGCGATCCGGTGCCCGGGCTGCCTCCGGACCCGGCGCCGAACAAGACCCCCCCCCTCGGGGGGAGTCGGCCGAAGGCCGGTGGGGGGCGTCAGACGCCTAGCCACCCCCCCTCCGTCGGCTTCGCCGACACCGCCCCCAGAGGGAGAGGAGCTTAAACCCCGACATCGAACGCGGCCTCGGTCTTGGCCTTGACCTCATCCACGGTCACGCCCGGCGCCAGTTCGATCAGCTTCACCAGCGTCTTGCCGCGATTGATCTCGAAGACGCCCAGCTCAGTGATCAGCAAGTCGACCACCCCCGCGCCTGTCAGCGGCAACGAACAGCTGTGCAGCAGCTTGGGCGCGCCGGACTTCTCGCAGTGGTCCATGACCACCACCACGCGCTTGACGCCGGCCACCAGGTCCATGGCCCCGCCCATGCCCTTGACCATCTTGCCCGGCACCATCCAGTTGGCCAAGTCACCCGTTTCCGACACCTGCATGCCGCCCAGGATCGACAGGGCGATGTGCCCGCCGCGGATCATCGCGAAGCTGTCGGCCGACGAGAAATAGGAGCTGCTGTCCAGCTCGGTGATCGTCTGCTTGCCGGCGTTGATCAGGTCGGCGTCCTCCTCGCCCTCATAGGGGAAGGGGCCCATGCCGAGCATGCCGTTCTCGCTCTGCAGCGTCACCGACATCCCCTCGGGGATATAGTTGGCCACCAGGGTCGGGATGCCGATGCCCAGGTTCACGTAAAAGCCGTCTTTCAGCTCCTTGGCCGCCCGTTCGGCCATTTCGTCGCGCGTCCACGCCATCAGACGGTTTCCTTCTGGCGGGTGGTCACGCGCTCGATGCGCTTCTCGAACTTGGCGCCCTTGATTAGGCGATCCACATAGATGCCGGGCGTGTGGATATTGTCCTTGTCCAGCGCGCCGACCTCCACGATCTCCTCGACCTCGACGATCGTGACCTTGCCGGCCGTGGCCATCATCGGATTGAAGTTGCGGGCGGTCTTTCGGTAGACGAGGTTACCCTCGGCGTCGGCCTTCCAGGCCTTGACGATCGACAGGTCGGCCGCCAGGCCGCGCTCCATCACATAGAGCTCGCCGTCAAAGTCGCGCACTTCCTTGCCCTCGGCGACCAGGGTGCCGACCCCGGTGCGCGTGAAGAAGGCGGGGATGCCCGCCCCGCCGGCGCGGATGCGTTCGGCCAGGGTGCCCTGCGGATTGAACTCCAGTTCCAGCTCACCAGAGAGGTAGAGCTGTTCGAACAACTTGTTCTCACCCACATAGGACGAGACCATCTTCTTGATCTGGCGGTTCTCCAGCAGGATGCCCAGGCCAAAGCCATCGACGCCGCAATTGTTGGAGACCACCGTGAGGTCCTTGACACCCGTCTCGCGGATCGCCGCGATCAGGTTCTCGGGAATGCCACAGAGCCCAAAGCCCCCGGCCATGATGGTCATGCCATCGAACAAAACACCCGCCAGCGCGTCGGCGGCTGTGGACTTCACCTTGTCGACCATGGTTCCTCCCGGAGCGACTTTCGCCGACTGCTCTGAGCCGCCGGCCGGAGAAATTCAACCCTTGATGAATACAATTTCGATGTGTGGAGTTTCGGCGTGACGGATTGGATTGACCCAGCGGAATCTAGCACTTCGACCGCGCCAGCCGCCACCTCGGGCGTGTTGCTGACCCTGGCTCATCCGGCGCTTGAACGCTCTCGCGCCAACCGCGCCCTGGCCAAGGCGGCCAAGGGGCTGGGCGGGGTCACCTTCCACGACCTGTACGAGACCTATCCCGACTTCGCGATCGACATCGAGGCCGAGCAGGAAAAGCTGCTGGCCCACGACGTCATCGCTCTGCAGTTCCCGCTCTACTGGTACTCGACTCCGGCCCTGCTGAAGGAGTGGCTCGACCTCGTATGGCTGCACGGCTTCGCCTACGGGATCGACGGCAACGCCCTGGCCGGCAAGCGGATGTTCGTCGCCTGCACCACGGGCGGCGCGGCCAAGGCCTATCACGCCCACGGCTACAACCGCTTCACCTTGGACGAGTATCTGCGGCCGCTGGAACAGACGGCCTATCTGTGCGGCATGGTCTGGGAAACGCCCTTCGTGGTGCATGGGGCGGCGGTGAAGAATGACGAGGACCTCAAGGCGGAGGCCGCGAACTACCGCGCCCGCATCGCCTCGCTGATCACCACCCCCGCCGACGCCGAACTGGGGGCATAGCGGATGTCGTTTCTTCTCCAGGCCCTGGTCTATCTCGGCGCCGCCGTCATCTCCGTGCCGATCGCCAAGCGGTTGGGGCTGGGCTCGGTGCTGGGCTATCTGATCGCCGGGGTGGTGATCGGCCCCTTCGCCCTCTCCTTGGTTGGCGAGCAGACCGACATCATGAAATTCGCCGAATTCGGCGTGGTCATCCTGCTGTTCCTGATCGGGCTGGAAGTCCAGCCCTCGACCCTGTGGGACATGCGCAAGGCGATCTTCGGGTTCGGCGGGACCCAGGTCGTGGGCACCTCGCTCGCCATCGCCGGCGTCTCGATGCTGCTGGGCCTGCCCTGGCAGACGGCCCTGGCGGTCGGCATGGTGCTGGCCATGTCGTCCACCGCCATCGTGCTTCAGACCCTCGACGAGAAGGGCCTCAGACAGGGGCCGGTCGGACGCGCCGCCTTTGGAATCCTGCTGCTGCAGGACCTGGCCGTGATCCCGATGTTCGCCTTGCTGCCGACCCTGGCGACCATCGCCCCCAGCGCTCATGCGGCGACTAGCGGTCATGGCGAGAGCCTGGTCGAGCACCTGCCGCGCTGGGCCCAGGGCCTGGCCGTGCTGGTCGCCGTGGGGACGGTGATCGGTGGCGGCCGCTTCCTGGTGCGACCGATCTTCCGCTTCATCGCCGAGGCCCGGCTGCGCGAGATCTTCACCGCTGCGGCCCTGCTGATCGTGGTGGGCGTGGCCAACATCATGCAGATGGTCGGCCTCTCCCCCGCCCTCGGGGCCTTCCTCGCTGGGGTCGTGCTGGCCGAAAGCGAGTTCCGCCGCGAGCTGGAGAGCGACATCGAACCCTTCCGGGGTCTGCTGCTGGGCCTGTTCTTCATCACCGTCGGGGCCGGGATCGACCTGGGCCTGGTGGCGCGCCAACCCCTGACCCTGATCGGCCTGGTGTTCGGTCTGATGGTGATGAAGTTCCTGGTGGTGTTTGGTCTGGCGCGGCTGTTCGGCGCCCCCGCGAGGGGCGCGGCGGCGGTGGCCACCGCCTTGGCCCAGGGCGGCGAGTTCGCCTTCGTGCTGCTGACCTTCACCGTCGGGGCCGGCGTCATCGGCGCCACCCTGGCCGCTCTGCTGACCGCCGCCGTCGCCGTTTCCATGGCCCTGACCCCGGTGGCGATGATCCTCTACGAGCGGATCGCGGCCATGCTCCAGGCGTCGATCCCCAAGGTCGTGCCCGACACCGGCGACTTCGACGACAGTGAGCCCGACATCATCATCGCCGGCTTCGGCCGTTTCGGGCAGATCACCGGCCGCTTGCTGACCGCCAATGGCTTCCGCTCGACGGTGCTGGACAGCGATATCGGGCAGATCGACCTGCTGCGCCGCTTCGGCCGTCGGGTGCACTATGGCGACGCCACGCGGATGGATCTGCTGCGCGCCGCCGGCATCGAGCGGGCCCGGATGCTGATCGTCGCCTTGGATGATCGGGAGAAGACGGTCGAACTGGTCGAGACCGCTCGCAAGGCCTATCCGGAGCTGGTGATCCTGGCGCGGGCCTGGGATCGCCGCCACGCCTATGACCTGCTGGCCAATGGCGCCGACGCGGTTGAACGCGAGACCTTCGAATCCGCCCTCGCGCTGGGCACGACCGCCCTGCAGAAGCTGGGTTATCGCGCCCACCGGGCCCACCGGGCGGGCGCGATATTCCGCCGTCACGATCGCAAGTCGTTCGAGGATCTGCGTCCGGTCTGGGGCCAGGATGAGGCCTATATCCTCGCCTCGCGCGACGCGGCCCAGACCATGGACAAGCTGCTCAGCGCCGACCTGGCGCGCCTGCGCCCCGGCGACGCCAGCGGGGCTTGGGATACGGCCGGCCTGGACGAGGAGTTGAAGGAGCGGGCCGAACGCGAGGCGGCCAAGTAGCTTGGAGTAACCTACTGCGTCAGCGGGCGCAGGATGATCTCGACACGGCGGTTCTGAGCGCGGCCTTCGGGGGTGTCGTTGGAGGCGACCGGCTGGCGCTCGCCCTGGCCGGCTACGAAGACCCGGTCGCTGATCACCCGGCCGCTGCCCAC
>JACMOF010000259.1 GCA_014378155.1 Caulobacter sp.
CCACGGTCCGGGAGGAAACCCACGGACGCCCGCCACTCGTCGCGCCGTCGTCCGCGCAAAAGCCGATCAAGGCTGCAATCGAGGGAGGACTACCGTGAAGAAGCTTCAGTTTCTGGGCGTTTCATTGGCCGCGCTGATGGCCGCCAATACGGCGTGGGCTCAAGCTCCGGCGCCCGCTGCGCAAGCTGCGCCGCCCGCCCCGTCTGCATCGATGGTTGAAGAGATCATCGTCACAGCGACCAAGCGCGAGCAGACCTTGCAGGACGTGCCAATCTCGGTGGCCGTGACCGGTCAGCAGACCATTGAGCGGGCCCAGGTGCGCGACCTGATTGACCTGCAGTCGGTCGTACCTTCGCTGAAGGTTTCTCAGCTCAACGCCGTAAGTCAGACCAACTTCATCATTCGCGGTTTTGGCAACGGCAACGGTAATGACGGCATCGAAAGCTCGGTCGGGGTTTTCATCGACGGCGTCTATCGCTCCCGCTCGGGCTCGGCCCTGGACGACCTGCCTGAGGTAGCGCGCATCGAGGTGCTGCGTGGCCCGCAATCGACGCTGTTTGGCAAGAACGTCTCGGCCGGCGCGATCAGCATCGTGACGAAGCAGCCTTCGTTCGACTTCGGAGGCAAGGCCGAGGTCAGCCTCGGCAATTACAGCCTTCGCCAGTTCAAGGGCACGATCACCGGGCCTATCGCCAAGGATCTGGCCCTGCGCGTTTCGGGCAGCGTCAACAAGCGCGATGGCTACTCGCATAATCTGACCACAGACAACGACGTCAACAATCGCGATCGCTGGTCATTGCGCGGCGATCTCTTGTGGGAGCCCACAGACCAAACCTCGGTGCGGATCATCGCCGACTACAACAAGATCCACGAGGTCTGTTGCGCGGTGTCGTCGATCTATAACGGTCCCGCCACCCAATTCATCGGCGCGCCCGCACCGTTCGGCCTTGGCAAACCGGTCGGCGATCCCTCGAAGGTCTTTTCCCGCGATATCATCTTCAACACCGATCCGGACAATCGCCTGACCGGCAAAGGGATTTCGGGGCAGGTCGATCAGGATCTAGGCTTCGCCGCCCTGACCTCGATCACCGCTTATCGCAAACAGACCACCCAATCAGTACAAGACGTCGACTTCACCGGCGCTGATTTGGCCAACAAGGCAGACGGCAACGACATCAAGACCTTCACCCAGGAACTACGCCTGGCGTCCAAGGGCGACGGGCCGTTCAGCTGGCTGATCGGCGGGTTCTACCAACACGAAAAACTCCAAACCGGCCGGACGATCAACTATGGGCGCGACATTCGCGCCTATGGCGATGGTCTAAGCGGCCAGGCGCCCGCGAGCCTGATCGGCGCGCTGCCGCCGGCCCTGCGGCCGGCCCTGACCGGCCGTTCGAACCTCTACGCCCTGGAGTTCCTGCAAAGCCTGGTCACCCCTTCCATCGTGCCCGGCAAGACCTATTTCCAGGCCGGCCAAGGCATCGACGATGACTATGCGATGAAGCAGACCTCGTACTCGATCTTCGGCCAAGCTGACTACAAGGTCACCGACAAGCTGACGATCACCGGCGGGTTGGCCTATCTGAACGATGACAAGCAGGCCACCTCGGGTGTGGTGCTGCGCGATCCGTTCTCGGCCCTCAATCTGAACGCCGTGCCGCAGTTCATCGCCCTGGGCCTGCCAGGTAATATCTACGCGCCCCTAGGCGGCCTGCAGTTCTACTACGGCAACACCCCCAACCACGGGCCGGTCAACTTCCCCAACGCCGCAGAGTCCGGCCAGTTGAAGGGCGACAAGGTCACCTACGCGGTTCGCGCCGCCTACGACTTTGGCTGGATCAACGCCTATCTCAGCTATTCCACGGGCTGGAAGGCGGGGGCGTTCAACCTGTCGTCCGACAGCCGACCACCGAACGCCAATGGCGTCGGCCGCACGGCGGCTCCCGAGAATGTCAGCGTTTACGAGGCGGGGCTGAAGGCCAAGTTCCAAGGCGGCTACCTCAACCTCGCGGTCTTCGACCAGTCGATCAAGGGCTTCCAGTCCAACGCCTATACCGGGATCGGCTACAGCCTGGTCAATGCCGGCGAGGAGTCGGTCAAGGGCTTCGAGGTCGATAGCGCCTGGCGGCCGACCAGTTGGCTGGCCCTGACCGGCTCGGTCACCTATCTCGACCCCACCTATGACAGTTTCACGGGCGCAGCTTGCGTCAACTATGACACCACCCGTTGTCCGGTGAACCCGGCGACGGGCCTGCGGCCCAACTTCCGCGACCTGACCGGCGATCGGCCGGCCGGCATCGCCAAGTGGAGCTATTCGACCTCCGCGACGCTTTCGCACGACTTGGGCCGGGGCTTCAGCGGCTACCTGCGGGCCGAATATGACCACACCAGCAAAACCCAGCTGACGGAGACCACGCCGCCCAGCCTATCGACCTGGGGCCAGAACCTCGTCAACGCCAGCCTGGGCGTGGTTCACGCCGACAGCCAGGTGGAAGTCATGCTCTGGGCGCGCAACCTGACCAAGGACGACAGTCTGATCGCGACGTTCCCGACGGTCGCCCAGGACGGCAGCTACAGCGGCTATCCCAATGCCCCACGCACCTATGGCGTGACGGTGCGCAAGACGTTCTGACCTACCTCGGAACGCACCTGCCGCCCGGCTCATCCTTCCCGAGCCGGGCGGGTATTTTTCCCATTCCTCGACGGAACCAAGATGTCTGAGCCCGACGAAACGCCCCAAGCCAACGCGCCGGATATGGCCGCCCTGCGAGAGCGCTATCGCCAGGAAAAAGATCGGCGGGCCAGTGCGGGCGACCGCCGCTACCTGGACCTCAGCAGCGACCTTTCGCACCTGTTGGCCGACCCCTACGCCGCGCCTGTTGCGCGCGACCCCGTCGATGACTCGGTCGATGTGCTGGTGGTCGGCGGCGGCTTCGGCGGCCTGCTTTCGGCCGCGCGCTTGAAAGAGGCGGGCGTCGCCTCGGTGCGGATTGTCGAGGTCGCCTCCGATGTCGGCGGGACCTGGTACTGGAACCGCTATCCCGGCGCGGCGTGCGATATCGAGTCCTACATCTACTTCCCGCTCTTGGAAGAGACCGGCTACATGCCCGCCGAGCGCTACTCCAAGGCGCCGGAAATCCGGGCCCATACACAGCGCATCGCCAAGCATTTCGGTCTCTACGACAATGCTCTGTTCTCTACCCAGGTCACGGCCCTGGACTGGGACGACCAGGCCGCGCACTGGGTCGTCGCCACCGATCGCGGCGACACGATCCGCGCCCGCTTCGTGGTCCTGGCCACCGGTCCCCTCAACAAGCCCAAGCTGGCGGCGATCCCCGGCGTCGAGACCTTCAAGGGCCACAGCTTCCACACCAGCCGCTGGGACTATGACTACACCGGCGGCAGCTCGACGACGCCGCTCGACAAGCTAGGCGACAAGCGCGTGGGGGTGATCGGCACCGGCGCGACGGCGATCCAGTGCGTGCCGCCCTTGGCCGCCGGCGCGCAACACCTCTACGTCTTCCAGCGCACGCCCTCGTCGGTCGATGCGCGCAACAACAGCCCAACCGATCCGGCTTGGGCCGCGAGCCTTCAGCCGGGCTGGCAACAGGCGCGGATGGAAAACTTCACGGCCCAGATGGCCGGTCACCTGGCCGACGAGGACATGGTCGCCGACGGCTGGACCGTCCTGGCCCGGGCGATCAAGAAAATGTTCGCGGAAGACCAGGGCGCCGACTTTGGCCAGCTGCTCGAGCGCGCCGACATGGAAAAGATGGTTCAGGTGCGCGCGCGTATCGAAGACCTGGTCGAGGATCCGGCCACCGCCGAGGCCCTGAAGCCGTGGTTCAGCCTGTTCTGCAAGCGGCCCTGTTTTCACGACGGCTATCTGGGCGTCTTCAACCAACCCAACGTCACCTTGGTCGACACCGCCGGACGCGGGGTCGAGAAGATCACCGAGACGGGCGTGGTCGTGGCCGGCCGGGAATATCCGCTCGACTGCCTGGTGTTCGCCACCGGCTTCGAGGTTGGCGGCGATTTCGCCAAGCGCTCGGGTTTTGATCTGCGCGGCGTGGATGGCCAGTCCCTGTCGGACAAGTGGGCGCAGGGGCCGGCCACCTATCACGGCATGCACAGCCGCGGCTTTCCCAACTGCTTCATCATCAGCCAGGCCCAGTCGGGCATGTCGCCCAATTTCCCCCACATGCTCAGCGAGCAGGCCAAGCACCTGGCCCACATCATCGGCCATTGCGTCCAGACAGGCGTCGCCACCGTCGAGGCTTCGGCCCAGGCGCAGGACGACTGGGTCGATCAGATCGTTCAGACCAGCGCCGACCGCATCAGGAAGCTCGAGACCTGCACGCCGGGCTATTACAACAACGAAGGTCGCCCCTCGATGGAGACCGCCCGGGCCCTCCCGCACGGCGCGGGCCCGGTGATGTTCATCGACATGTTGCGCCAATGGCGTGAGAGCGGCGATTTCGCCGGCCTGGAACTCGACGGCGCCCCCGTGCGCGCCAAGGAAAGCGTCTGACCATGACCGAGCAAAGCGGCCGCAAGGCCATCTTCATCACCGGCGCGGCCTCAGGGATGGGCCGCGAAACCGCCCTGCTGTTCGCGCGCCAGGGGTGGTTTGTCGGCGCCTATGACGTCAATGCCGAAGGGCTCGTCTCCCTGGAGGCGGAAATCGGCTCCGGCAACGGTCTGTGCTCGACCCTTGACGTCACCGATCCCGAGGCCTTCGCCACGGCGATGACGCGGTTTGGCGGGGCCACGGGCGGGCGCCTGGACCTGATGTTCAACAATGCCGGCATCGCCGTGGCGGGCCTCTTTGACGAGGTCGCCTGGGAGGACATCGTCAAGGTCGTGCAGGTCAATCTGCTGGGGGTGATGATCGGCGTGCGCGCCGCCATTGGCCTGCTGAAGGTGACGCCCGGTTCGCTGTGCCTGACCACCTCCTCGTCATCGGCGATCTTCGGCACGGCCGGCATCGCCACCTATTCGGCCACCAAGCACGCGGTGCGCGGCCTGACCGAGGCGCTGTCCATCGAATTCATGCGCCACGGCGTTCGCGCCGCCGATCTCCTGCCGGGCCTGATCGACACTCCGATCCTGTCGGACACGATCAAGGCGATGGCCCCGCCCGACGGGATGTGGCGACTGACGCCGCCCTCCGAGGTCGCCCAGACCGTCTGGTCCGCCTACCACGGCGACAAGCTGCACTGGTATGTGCCCGAAGAGCTCAAGGCCTTCGACATACAGGCCACCGCCGAGCCGGAGGTCGTGCGCCAGGAGCGAGCGGCCCTGGCGGCTTTCCGCGAATAGAGAAGGGCAAACCGATGTCGATCCTCGAAGCCTCCGCGCCGATTTCACCACCTGTTGAACGACAAGACCGGGCTATCGCCAACCTTCATATTGGCTTCGCCGCCCAGCGTGAAGCCTTCGCGGCCGATCGCTATCCGTCCCTGCAAGAGCGCAAGCGCCGCATCGAGGCGCTCATCGGCATGATGCTGGCCCATCGCGAGGCCATCAGCGGGCTTCCGATCGCGGCTTTATCCGCAGGCGGACGGGGAGGCGGGACTGACAGTATAGCGCGCACCTGTCTCTACCGCCATCAGCCGCACGCAAGGCGGCGGTGCATCTCGGCGATCAGAGCGAGAACACGCCAAAACATGCCCTTAGTTATGACGGCGATCTGAGGTTCGAATCGTGATCGTCGCACCTACGCTATGTTGCGCCTGGGTATCCCAGATCTGCCCCGGAACCGCCGAAGCTACGCCAGGAGCTGCCCACTACGCTGCGACACGGAGACTTGCTGGCCGTCAGAACTGGGACGTTTTCATCGTCTGAGAAGGGGCGAAAAAGTGGACTTGGCGCCGGTGCAAACCGACAAGCCCATCGACAAATCGCAAGATGCACTCTGGCAATGATCTGAGCGCGGACGAGCGGAGAGAGAAAAAAACGTAGACTCTTTTTCGATACACGGCGAAGACTCCAATAGTCACCTGGACGGGAGGCCCGGCATGCCGACCTTAGAACCTGAAGTTAAAACGGTGGCTGTGACGATCGTCTCGGCAAGGTCACGTTAGTGCAACTTGAGCTACACAGCGGCGTTTCGCAAACGTGAAAGAGCACGCGGGCTACGACATGGATGCCGTCATCATAACCGGCGATCTCGATCGCCGGCCGTCCAGGGTGTCCGACTTCCAAGCTGAAAATCAGGCGCTCAACTCGCTCGCCGAAGCGATGAGCAACAGCCCCGACACGGTGTTTCAACGCTTGGTTGAGGTGGCGATGGAACTGACAGGTTCCGATTCCGCGGGGATCAGCCTGCTGGAGCCTGGTGTCGAGAACGGCGCCTTTCGCTGGGTCGCGACAGCCGGAGCCTGGTCGCCTTATCGTGACAAAACGATGCCGCGTGAGGCCAGCCCGTGCGGTGAAGTCATTGCGCGGGAAGCGGTCCTGCTGATGAAGAACCCCGCACGATTGTTCCCGGCGTTGCTACAGGCAGAACCCGGCATCAGTGAGGGGCTGTTCGCTCCGTTTTACATTAGCGGGGTTCCGGTCGGCACGGTATGGACGATTAAGCATAGCCCCAACAATCATTTTGAGGCTGAAGACGCTCGCATCATCAAGAGCCTGGCTCGTTTCGCCTCGGCCGCACATCAGACAGTGCAGGCTCTTCAGTTGGCAAAGTCCTCCGAGCAGCGGGCCGAGTTGCGTTTCCAGCAGCTAGTCACGCTGGCGGAAGTCAGCAGCGAGTTCTTTGGCACATGCGACATGGAGTTCATGCCGATCTACGGCAACGCTGCGGCAATGCGAATGGTCGGACTAACCGATCTGGAACAGGTGCAGAGAACGCCGCTACAGGAGTTTTTCTTTCCCGAAGATCGGGCCTTCATCACTGAAGAGTTATTGCCGCGCGTGCTGCGTGAAGGTCAAGCCAAGGTCGAGATTCGTTTTCGCCATTTCGTCACAGGTGAGCCAGTCTGGGTCGATTACAGCCTCGTCGTCCTAAAGGACGAGACGGGGCGAGTGACTGGCTTGGGTACTGTCACTCACGACCTTACCGAACGCAAACGAGCCGAGGTCGCGCTTCGGGTCAGTGAGGCGCGGTTTCGTGCGCTTGCAACGGTCGGATCATCCTCAATCTATCGGATGAGTCCGGACTGGCGCGAGATGCGCCATCTCGACGGGGCCGCCTTTCTTGCTGACAGCGACGAGCCGACTGCCGACTGGGTTGATACCTATATTCCGTCCGATGAGCGTCCGCGCGTCCGCGAAGCGATTCATCGGGCGATCGGCGCCAAGGATGTCTTTGAGCTGGAGCACCGCGTGCTGCGCGCGGACGGTACGGTTGGTTGGACGTTTTCGCGCGCTATCCCGCTTTTCGACGACGTTGGGGAGATTTCCGAATGGTTCGGGGCGGCGACGGACGTAACCGCGCGCGTTAAGGCGGATCAGAGCTTCACACGGTTGTTCCGTGCATCACCAGCACCGTTCCTGGTCGTCAAGCCCGACGCGCCGCGCTTCACCATCGCCGAAGTCAACGACGCCTACCTGTCCGCTACCATGCGGACGCGCGACGAGGTGGTCGGGCGTGGGATCTTCGAGGCCTACCCCGATAATCCGTCCGACGAGACGACTGGAAGCGTGAGCACCTTGCGGGCCTCGCTTGAACATGTGCTCGCTTCACGACAGCCAAACACACTGCCCCGCCTGAAGTACGACGTCGCGCGGTCAGATGGCACATTCGAGGAACGCTGGTGGAGCCCAGTCAACTCAGTGGTGCTCGATGACGACGGCGAGGTGGAGGCCCTCATCCACAATGCCAACGACGTGACCGAGGAGCGCCGGGCCGAAGTCGTATTGCGCGAAAGCGAGGTGCGGCAGACGTTTCTGCTCCAGCTGAGCGACGCCCTTCGTCCGCTTTCCGACGCGGCTGAAATTCTCGCTACCACGACCCATCTGCTGGGCAAGCACATAGGCGCGGACCGAGTGATGTATGCTGAGGTCGATGGCGAACTCGGCGCGGAGACAGGGACCATACGCGGCCAATATGTCCGGCCATCGAGTGGGGGGACGCCGTCAGCCGCGCCCTTTCCGGAGCGCTTCGCATTCTGTCCATTTGGCACGCATACAATGGCCGCACGCCATCGTGGCGAAACGCTGGTCGTTGCAAACATCGACACCAACCCTGGCTTCGCCGATTTGGAGCGAACGGCCTGGGCCGTCGCCGACGTGCGGGCCGCCGTAGTCGCGGCCTTGGCCAAGGGCGGCCGACTGGTGGCCGAATTTGGCGTGCACGCCACGGCGCCTCGCGATTGGACCAAGGCGGAGGTTTCGCTCGTTGAAGAAGTCGCCGAGCGTAGCTGGGCAGCGGTCGAGCGCGCCCGCGCCGAAGCAGCGCTGCGAGACAGCGAGGCCCGCTTCCGCGAGTTCAGCGAAGCTTCTACCAATATCCTCTGGATTCGGAATGCGGCGACGATGCGGATGGAGTTCGCTAGTCCGGCGTTCGATAGGATTTATGGAATTGCGGGTCCCGATCGGGGCGGCGACCCCGGTTTGCGGGCCTGGGCTCGGCTGATCGAGCCGAAAAGTCGCAAGACCGCGCTGGCTAACTTTCGGCGGGTTCGCGCCGGCGAGCGGATCGAGGCGGAGCTTCAAGCCAGACGGGCCACAGACGGCTCGCTGCGCTGGGTCCGTAACACCGACTTCCCGATGTTTGATGCGGCAGGGCGCGTAACGCGGATCGCGGGACTGGGTGAAGATATCACTGACCTGAAGGCGGCGGAACATGCGCTGGCAGACGCCGAAGCGCGCCAACGCACGTTGATGGAAGGCATTCCGCAACTTGTCTGGCGGTCACGCGACGAGGGGCTCTGGACCTGGGCAAGCCCGCAGTGGCTCGAATTTACGGGGCAGGGGCAGGAGGAGAGCCACGGAATGGGCTGGCTCGACACCGTTCACGTAGATGATCGCGCGGCGACCACGCTCGCCTGGGAACAGGCTCGGTCGCACGGGAGGCTGGACGTGGAATACCGCGTGCGGCGTGCGGCCGATGGGGCGTGGGTATGGCACCATACCCGCTCTGCCCCGGTGCTCGACGCCGAGGGACGGATCTTGGAATGGCTTGGCACTTGCACCGACGTTCAAGACTTGCGCGAGTTGCAGGAGCGACAAAAAGTGCTGGTCGGCGAGCTCCAGCACCGCACCCGTAACGTCATCGGGATCGTCAGATCGATTGCGGAAAAGACTGTGCGGCAGAGTGCCGACCTGGCGGATTTCCGCGCCCGGTTCACGGACCGGCTCGACAGTCTCGCGCGAGTACAAGGCTTGCTCTCACGCCTGAACGAGCATGATCGGGTCTCCTTCGACGAGCTGATCGAGGCCGAACTCTCAGCTATGGATGCGGCTGGAGAGCGGGTGACGCTGGTGGGGCCGGTAGGCGTTCGTCTGCGTTCCTCGACAGTTCAGACCTTGGCCATGGCTCTTCACGAGTTGGCTACCAATGCGGTCAAATACGGCGCCCTCGGCCAGGCCTCGGCTGGAGCGCGCTTGGCCATCACCTGGTCCTTGGAGCCCATCGGACCCAAGGATCAGCCGTGGCTTCACGTTGATTGGCGAGAGAGCGGTGTCCAGATGGCGTCGGATGGAGCGCCGCCGCGAGGCGGGGGCCATGGGAGGGAGCTGATCGAGCGCGCCTTGCCCTATCAACTCGGCGCGAAGACCAGCTACTCGCTTGGACCGGATGGCGTGCATTGCACGATCTCGATGCCGGTCTCGGCAGACGAACCGGTGGGAATGCAAGTATGACTGAGCGGACACTGAGGGACTGCCACATACTTGTTGTTGAAGACGAGTATCTGCTCGCCGACGAACTCGCCACAAACTTGAGCGATGCCGGCGCGGTGGTGATCGGACCGGTTGCGACGGTTGAGGACGCCTTGGCGTTGATTGACGCCGAACCGCGCATCGATGGCGCCGTTCTTGACGCGAACCTACAGGGTGCGTTGAGTTTTCCCGTGGCTGACCGGCTGCTTGAGCGCGGCGTGCCTTTTGTCTTCACCACAGGCTATAACAGGTCCATGATTCCGAGCCCCTACAGAGAAATCGTCCGATGCGACAAGCCCGTGGATTTAGCTCAGGTAGCGCGCGTCATCGGAAAGGTGATCCACTCGGAGGCCAAGTAATGGCCGCTTGAACGAGGCTGAGTGGCGTCGCGTGAAGCCGACCAGATCAGCGTGCTTCACAGATCATCTGGGCAACGTCATTGCATTGACGGCAGTGCTGACCGATTGTTAGGTATGGCAAAGCGTCGATCATCTTCACCTATCCAGGCTGCGGTTCCTCCGCCGTCAGCCGCTAAGGTGAAGTCGGGCGGCGGCGCAATCGATAGCGGCCCCACTCGGGTAGATCATCTGATCGTAGGCATCGGCGCCTCAGCGGGCGGACTTGATGCTTTCCGGGCATTTTTCTCGCAAATGCCAGCCGATAGCGGCATGGCCTTTGTCTTGGTCCAGCACCTGGACCCGGACTACAAGAGCGCCTTGGCCGAAATCATTGGCGAATGCACCGCGATGCCCGTGGTGCAGGCTTCCGACGGAACGGTCGCCGCCCCGAACACCGTCGCGGTCATTCCTCAAAACGCCATCCTGAAGATCGAGGCTGGCGTCTTGCGAGTCGCCCTCCCAGAAAGCCCGACGGCGCGACGGTCCTCCGTCGACACCTTTCTCGTGTCGCTGGCCGACGATCAGGGTGAAAACGCCGTCGGGATCATCCTCTCGGGCTACGGGAGCGACGGGACGATTGGGATCGCGGCGATCAAGGAAGGGGGGGGGCTGACCCTAAGCGAAGCGGCGTTCGACCACCGCGCAAAGTTTGGGATGCCGCAGAGCGCCACCGCCGGCGGCTTTGTTGACTACGTCCTCCAACCCGAGGAGATGCCTGCACGCCTGTTGGAGCACCGAGACTTCAAATCCCGAGAGGCGATTCATGGCCTCAATGAAACCGCCGAGGCCGGCCGGGTCAACCACCTGATGACCATTTGCGCGGTGCTCAACAGCCGCCTGGGTCGCGATTTTGGGCAATACAAATCCAGCACGCTGATGCGTCGCGTTCGCCGGCGAATGCAGGTGCTCCATATCGAAGACCCGGCCGAATATATCGCCCAGCTACGCAGTCTGCCGAATGAACCCGAGCTGCTGTTTCGCGAGATCTTGATCGGCGTAACCCGCTTTTTCCGCGACCCAGCCATGTTTGATGCCTTGGCCACGAAAGTCTTGCCGGACTTGATCGCCAACGGCGGTGCTGAAGAACCGATCCGCGTATGGGTCGCTGGCTGTGCGACGGGCGAGGAGGCCTATTCTCTCGCTATCCTGTTCCGAGAAGCGTTGGCCCGCGCCGAGTCGCCACGAAAGGTGACGATTTTCGCCACCGATATAGATGATCGCGCCGTCACGGTTGCCCGGGCAGGCCTCTACAGCGATATAATCGAGGCAGATACCACAGTCATCCGACTAGAGCAGAATTTTTGTAGAGAAGGCCAACGCTATCGCGTCGCGAAACACATTAGAGAAATGTGCGTTTTCTCAACACATGACTTAGTTAAAGACCCGCCGTTTTCGAGGCTCGACATGGTTACCTGTCGAAATCTTCTAATCTACTTTGAGGCTCCGCTACAGCAGCGCGTCATTGCAACCTTTCATTATGGACTTAAAGCCAATGGAATCCTTTGGCTCGGCCCTTCAGAGACGATCGCCGCGAGTGGGCGTCTGTTTAAGGCGTTCGACAAGCGCAGCAAAATCTTCAGGCGTCTCGACGTCGCCCCAGAAATCCCGCGCCCCAAACCAAGTAGCCGAATGAGCCCAGCTTCTCCTTCTCAGCGAACCGCTGAGCCCGACAACATCGACGCTCAAGCAACGCGGATGATCGCGCAATACGCGCCCGCCTATATCGTCTTCGATGGCCAGCACGAGATCCAACGGTTCTCGGGACCGGTCGAAAAGTTCATGCAGCCAATAAGCGGCGACGCCAGCCTGAATCTCTTCCGGATGCTGCACGCTCAGTTGCGGTCACCCGTACGCAGCCTCATTCGCAAGGCGCTCGAGCAGCAACGTCCGGCCCAGGAACACGTCACCTTCCAGGTGGCCGGCCAGCCGCACACCATCAATCTGATCGCTGAACCGATGGCGGAGCCGGCCGGGGGGCAGCGATGTTTCCTGCTGGCGTTCCAAGAGCTGACGTCGGCAGCGCCACAAGCTGATTCCGCAAAGCCTGATCAGCCCGTTGCGGCTGCGGATCCGGAGCATAGCGAACTGATCACGGCACGCGAAAAGCTGCAGACCATCACCGAGGAACTGGAGACGGCGAACGAGGAATTGCAGAGTTCCAATGAGGAGTTCCAATCCGTCAATGAAGAATTGCATTCGACGGTTGAGGAATTGGAGACTTCGAAGGAGGAGTTGTCGTCGATCAATGAAGAGCTCCAGACTGTAAACGCCGAGTTGAATAACCGCGCGGACAGCTTGGTGCGATCCAACAGCGATCTCGCCAACCTGTTCGATAGCACTTCGATCGCGACGCTTTTCCTCGACAATGAATCACATATTCGGAGGTTCACCCCGGCGATCACCGAGATTTTCAATGTCCGGGAAGGGGACGAAGGTCGCCTCATCAGCGATTTCTCATCCCGCCTGGCCGGCTCCGCCCTGACCCAAGACATCGTCACGGTGCTGCGTGATCTGGGCTCGATCGAACGCGAGGCGGAGTCTGAGGACGGCGCCGCGACCTATCTGGTTCGCGTGAAGCCATATCGTGACCTGAACAATGTCATCGATGGCGTCGTCATCACGCTCATCGATATTTCCGACCGTAAGAAGCTGGAGCGGGACCGGGCTCACCTTGCCGCCATTGTCGCGTCCTCAGAGGACGCGATCATCAGCCACGATCTCGAGGGGACGATCAGAAGCTGGAACGCTGGCGCGGAGAAGATTTACGGCTATACGGCGAGTGAGATGATTGGGCAGCCGATGTCGACCTTGCTGGACGACGTGCAGATCGACGAATGGCCGATCAATCTGGCCCGCCTACGGCAGGGCGAGCCCATTACCGACATCGACATCAGCCGGGTCACCAAGGGCGACCGGGTCATCTACGTATCACTGAACATCTCACCGATGCGCGACGCGCAAGGCGTTATCATTGGAGCCTCGGCCGTGGCGCGGGACATCGCCATGCGAAAGATGGCGGAAGAGCGCGCTGAGATGCTGATGGAGGAACTCGATCATCGTGTGAAAAACATTTTGGCCGTTGTCTCGTCAGTGGTCACTCAAACGCTCAAGACAGGGGGCACCGCGGAGGCTGTGGGAGCCGAGATTGAAGGTCGGATCCAGGCAATCTCGCGCGCTCACGGCCTCTTGAACGAACTCGGCGGCGTGGAGGGCTCGCTGCGCGGGCTCGTGGCGACGGAGTTACTGCCTTACCAGCAGCGCTCGAACGTCACGATGTCGGGCGAAGATGTTGTGCTTTCATCGAGGGCGAACCTGAGCGTGGCGTTGGCGATCCACGAACTGGCGACAAATTCGGCCAAATACGGAGCCCTTTCGACCGAGGAGGGGCGCCTTAACGTCACCTGGCGCGTTGTTCGAGTTGATGGGAAATCAGAGCTCGAAATCATGTGGCTAGAAACCGGCGGCCCGCCCGTTACTCCCCCCACGCGCCGGGGCTTCGGGACCAAGCTCATCGAGCTTAGCTTGGTTCGAGGACTGAAGGCCAAGGTGGATCGGGAGTTCCTTGCAGCCGGGGTCCGGTGCCAAATCTCGGTGCCGTTTACCGAGGAGATCGGTCGCGTCGTTTCCGCAGCCGGTTCTGAAACGCCATCTCGATGACTGGTGGTTTGGCCAGATTGCGTGTGCTCGTGGTCGAGGATGAGCCTCTGATCGGGATGGACATAGAGGACGCCGTTGCAGGACTTGGTCATGAAGTCGTCGGTCCGATAGCCGAGCTCGATGAAGCCTTGGACCTGGCCACCATCGCGGCGCTCGGTTGCGCAATTCTCGACATCAATATCATCGGCGGCCATTCCTATCCGGTCGTTGACATACTTTTAAAGCGTGGCTTGCCAGTCTTGCTGCTGAGCAGCTA
>JACMOF010000260.1 GCA_014378155.1 Caulobacter sp.
AGCTGGAAGGTCCGCTCGCCGGCGCGCAGGTCGCCGCCGCGCAAGCTGAGGTCGGCGTCGACCACGCCAACCAGGGTGAGGTTGGGGAAGTTGTGGCCCTTGGCGGCCGCCTGGGTGGCCACCAGAATGTCGATCTCGCCGGCCGCCATGGTCTCGACCAGAGCCCGCGCCCCGGCGGCGTCCGTCACCGTGTCCGACGAGAACACCCCGATGCGGGCATCGGGGAACAGGAACCGCGCCTCTTCTTCCACCCGCTCCACGCCGGGACCGATCGAGACCAGGCTGTCCTTGGCCCCGCAGTGCGGGCAGGCCTCGGGCTTCTTCATCGAGAAGCCGGTCAGGTGGCAGACCAGGCGGCCGGTATAGCGATGCTCGACCAGCCAGCTGTCGGTGTCGGGCGACTTCATCTTTTCGCCGCAAGCCCGGCACAAAACGAGTGGCGCATAGCCCCGGCGATTGAGGAACAGCAAGGATTGCTCGCCGCGCGACAGGGCCAGCGACACGGCCTTGACCAGCGGCGGCGACAGCCAGCGGCCGGGCTCCGGCGGGGTCTCGCGCATGTCGATCAGGTCAATGTCCGGAAGTTGCGCCGCGCCGTGGCGGGCGCTGAGGCGCAGCCAGCGATAGCGGCCCTGCTGGGCGTTCCACAGGCTCTCCAGTGACGGCGTCGCCGAGGCCAGCACCACCAGCGCCCCCTCGATCTTGGCGCGGGCCACGGCCAGGTCGCGGGCCTGGTAGATGAAGCCCTCTTCCTGCTTGAACGAGCCGTCGTGCTCCTCGTCGACGATCACCAGGCGCAGGCTTTTGAACGGCAGGAACAGGGCCGAGCGGGCCCCGACCACGATCCGCGCCTGGCCGGTGGCCACGCCCTCCCAGGCCCGTCGGCGCCTGGGCGGCGAGACGCCCGAGTGCCACTCGACCGGCGCGACGCCGAACCGCTGCTCGAAGCGGGCGATCACCGCCTGGGTCAGGGCGATCTCGGGCAGCAGGATCAGCACCTGGCTCTGCGGGTCGGCGGCCAAGGCGGCGGCGACGGCCTCCAGATAGACCTCGGTCTTGCCCGAGCCCGTTACCCCGTCCAGCAGGGCCGCCTGGAAGCCGCCGGCCGCCAGCATCTGGGCCAGTACGTCGGCCGAGGCCTGCTGGCTGGGATTGAGGGTCTGGGCCGGCAGGGAGAGGTCGGGCTGGGGAAAGCTTTGGTCGGGCTCTATCCAGGTCACGGCCAGCGCGCCCTCATCGACCAGCCCCTTGACCACGCCGGTCGAGACGCCCGCCGCCGTGGCCAGGGCGCCCGAAGCCATCGGGCCAGCCTGGGCGGCGGCCAGCACCTTCAGCCGGGCCGGCGTCATGCGCGCGGGCTGTGTTCCGGTCAGCACCAGGGCCTTGTCGGGCTTGGCGGCGGGATGACGCAGGCCGCGCAGGGCCATGGCCAGGGGCCAGGCTGGGATATCGACCGAATAGCGCGCCGCCCAGTCGATGAAGGTCAGTACGCCGGGCGGCAGGGGCGGGTCGTCCACCCGCTCCAGAACCGGCTTGAGCGGCCGGTTCTGACCGGCGCCGTCGCGCATGGCGGTGACCACGCCGCGAATCACTCTTGGACCCAACGGAACGGTCACATGGTCGCCGACCACCAGCCCCAGGCCCTCCGGCTCGGCATAGTCGAAGGCCTCGGGCAGCGGCATGGGCAGCAGGACGGAGGCGATGCGGGGCATGGGACCTGACATGGGCGGAGTTCGGGTTCTGCCTTGGAAACGTTCCCAGGTCGAGACGGCGCGTCGTCGCCCATAAGCGGCTGTTAACCGAACCTGGGGCTTCATCAGGGTTGTCCCCGCCTGCCCAGCATATGGGGACTCAGTGTGGATGGAGTAGAGCGACCATGACCGACGCGACCCAGGCGATGTCGCCTCATCCCGTCCACGCCGACGCCGTCCGCGACTTCCTGCGCGCCGAGCCCGACTTTCTGCATCAGGATCCCGACCTGCTCAGCGACCTGGGCCTTCGCGCCAACGCCAGCAATGTCGTCGATTTCGGACCCCTGGCCCTGGCCCGCGCCGCCGCCGCCCATCAGCGCGAGGCGGGGGTCCGCCGCGAGATCGAGGCCACGGCCCGCGCCAATTTCTCGGCCCAGGCCCAGACCCACGCGGCGGTGATCGACCTGCTTGACGCGCGCAACCATTCCGATCTCGCCCGGCGCGTCGACGACATGGCCGCCCTGCGCTTTGGCCTGGCCGCCGGCGTGGTGGTGCTGGAAGGCCCTGGCCGCGTGCCGGCCGGCTGGCACGCCCTGATCGACGGCCAGATCGACATGATCATGGGCGACCACGGCGTCGCCCGCATGGGCTTCCACGCCCCGGCCCTGGGCCTGTTCGGCGACCGCCTCGACACCATCAAGAGCATGGCCCTGGTCCGCCTGGCCGTCTGGGAGCCGTCACGCCAAGGCCTGCTGGCTTTCGGCTCGGCCGACCCCGACGGCTTCTCCGCCGACATGGGAACCGAGCTGGTCTCGTTCCTGGCCCGCGTCGTCGAACGCACGGCCGAGCGTTGGCCGGTGCTGTGAGTCCTCTTCTCCTCCCCCGTAAAACGGGGGAGGTGGACGCGAAGTGGACGGAGGGGGCGTTCCCGCCGCCGCAACGCGCCCTCCGTCACGATGCGTATTCGCATCGCGCCACCTCCCCCGCTGCGCGAGGGAGGAAGTGACCCCCCCCAACACCGCCCGCGCCGCCCTGGCCGCCTGGCTCGAGCACCTGGCCCACGAGCGCCGCCCCTCGCCGCGCACCGTGCGGGCCTATGGCGACAACGTGACAGCCTATCTGAATTTCATGGAGCGCCATCGCGGCGAGGCCCAGTCGGTCGCCGACCTCGGCGCGGTCACCGGCGCCGAGCTGCGGGCCTATCTGGCCTTTCGACGCGGCGGTTCCCTCTCTCAAGACGGGGAGGGCCTCTCCTCCCGCTCGCTGTCGCAGAGCCTGTCGTCGATCCGCGCCTTCCACCGCTATCTCGACCACCGGCTGGACACCCCCAACGCCGCCATTGGCCTGGTGCGCGGGCCGCGTATTAAGGTCGGGGCTCCGCGCCCCGTGACCGAGGACCAGGCTCATGGCCTGATCGCCGAGCTCGGCCTCGACCCCGACCGCGACGATTGGGAGGTCGTCCGCGACCAGGCGGTGCTGACCCTGCTGTGGGGCTGCGGCCTGCGGATTTCCGAGGCCCTGTCTCTGCTGCGCAAGGACGCGCCGCTGGCCGAGATACTGCGGATCACCGGCAAGGGCGGCAAGACCCGCATCGTGCCGGTGCTCGACGCCGTGCGGGCCGGGATCGAAGCCTATGTCGCCGTCCTGCCCTTCGCCCTGACGCCCGACGAACCGCTATTTCGCGCCAAGCGGGGCGGGCCGCTGTCGCCGCGCCACGTCCAGGCCACGATGCAGACGTAGCGCGGCCGTCTGGGCCTCTCGGACCGCGCCACCCCGCACGCCCTGCGCCACTCCTTCGCTACCCACCTGCTGGGAGCCGGCGCCGACCTGCGCTCGATCCAGGACCTGCTGGGCCACGCCTCGCTCTCGACCACCCAACGCTACACCCAGGTCGACGCCGCCGGCCTGCTGGCCGCCTATGGCAAGGCCCACCCGCGGGCCTGAGTGGCGGCGATGTGACATTCCGTCACGCGAGCTCGCCCACAGCGCTGCTATTAACCGCGTTTTTACGGCGTTCAGCGCTTGTAGGTTCAAGACCGGAAATCGTCCTCCTTCTCGGACGCGCCCGGACATGGGGTTTGTGATGAAGTTCGACGATCTGAAGATTTCGACCAAGGTGGCCCTGCCGGCCGTCATCCTGACCGTGGTGGCGCTGTCCATCACCGGCGTGGGCGCCTGGCAGGCCAAGAAATCCGAAGCCGCCACCAGGGTGCTGGTCGAGCAGCGCGCGCCGGCCGAGTTGGAAGCCGCGCGGTTCAACCGCCGCATCACCGGTATCGGATATGCGGCCTATCGCACCGTTTCCAATAGCGGGGCCTCGGCCGAAGCCAAGGAGGCCAGCGGCGAGATCGACAAGGCCTATAAAGACGCCAAGGACAACCTGGCCAATATCAAGAAAGCCGATCCCTCGACCACCAAGGCGGTCGCTGCCTTTCAAACCCGCCTGGACGCCATCTATTCCAGCGCCCGCCAAGGAGCCGACCTGGGTCTTCAGGACGCCAATGACGCCGCAAAGATGGTGATGGGGGTCATCGATCCCGACATCGCCAGCCTCAACAAGGACGTCACCGCCTTCAATAACCACCACAATGACGATACCAAGGCGATGGTGGCCAAGGCCGCCAAGGCGTCGGCCGCGGGTTCGCTGGCGAGCATCCTGTTCGGCGTGATCGCCTCGGCCGCCGCCATGATCTTCGCCCTGTGGATCGGCCGCTCGAAGATCTCGGCCCCGCTGACCAACCTGTCGCGCACCATGGAAGTGCTCGCCCAGGGCAGCGTTGATGTCGAAGTCGTCGGCGCCCAGCGCAAGGACGAGGTCGGCGGCATGGCCCGTTCGGTCCAGGTGTTCAAGGACAACGCCCTGGCCCTGCGCACCGCAGAGGCCGCGCAGCAGCGCGCCAGCGCCGAGACGGAAGCCGAACGTCAGCGCAACCAGGAAGCCGCCGAGATCGCCGCCCGCGAACAGGCCTTTGTCATGGAAAACATCGCCACCGGCTTGACCCGCCTGGCGGAAGGCGACCTGACCTATCGCGTCGACGCCCAGTTCCCGCCGGCCTATCAGCGCCTGCAGAGCGATTTCAACGGCGCCATCACCCAGATGGAAGAGGCGATGCGCACCATCGTTCAGGCCGCCAATAGCATCGGCTCTGGCTCCGACGAGATCGCCTCGGCCGCCGACGACCTGTCGCGCCGCAGCGAGCAGCAGGCCGCCAGCCTGGAAGAAACCGCCGCCGCCCTGGACGAGATCACCGCCACGGTGAAGCGCTCGTCGGCCGGCGCCGTCGAGGCCTCGCGCGTCGTCACCTCGACCCGTTCGGACGCCGAACGCTCGTCGGTGGTGGTGCGCGGCGCCGTCGACGCCATGAACCAGATCGAGAAGTCGTCGCAGTCGATCAGCCAGATCATTGGCGTCACCGACGAGATCGCCTTCCAGACCAACCTGCTGGCCCTGAACGCCGGCGTCGAAGCCGCCCGGGCCGGTGACGCGGGCCGCGGCTTCGCGGTCGTCGCCCAGGAAGTTCGCGCCCTGGCCCAACGCTCGGCCGACGCCGCCAA
>JACMOF010000261.1 GCA_014378155.1 Caulobacter sp.
CGGGGCGGGGGCGGCCGCCGCGCAAGGCGGGAACCGCGACGCGACGGAAACGGACACGCCGAGGCCGAAAGCGGACCTAGAAACCCTCTCTCTTTGAGAGAGAGAGTTCAAGAGACCGACTTGGGTCGTCAGACCGAGGGGATCTCGTCATCCCAGTGGACGAAGACCTTGCCGAAATTGACGGCCTGGGCCTCGGGCAGCCGGCCGGTAACGGCGATCCGCGCGCCCTCGATGGCCTCGGCGGCGTCGGTGCGGTGATCGGCGACTTCGGTCCTGGCGTCGCGCAGAAGATAGGCGCCCAGGCCAATCAGGACGACCACCCCGACGACGGCGGCGATCAGGTGCGGTTTTGGGAGGTTGGGCATGCTGGGTGGAGGTTAGCGGTGAAGCGCGACCGCGCAAAGCCGGGTTGCCGAATGGGGACGCACGCATGCGTGCGTCCCCGATCCAATCCGAAACCGTTCGAGCCCTAGTCCCGCAGCAGCGGCAAACTCAGCCCCATGGCCGGCCGGGCCGCCAGGATCTCGCGGCGGAAGCGGAACAGTTCGGCGGGGCGGCCGCCGGTGTCGGCGTCCTGGCGGCCCAGGCCCTCGACCAGGTCCTCGCGTTCGACCACGCGGCGGAAGTTCTGCTTGTGCAGCGGCACCCCGGCAATGGCCTCGACGGTGCGCTGCAGGGCCGACAGGGTGAATTCGGCGGGCATCAGCTCGAACACCACCGGGCGGTACTTGATCTTGCCCCGCAGGCGGGACAGGCCGGTCGCGAGAATGCGGCGGTGGTCGGAGATCATCGGCTCGCCCAGTGCGGCCGACAAGGCGGCCGGCTCGGCCGGATCATGGCCGTCGGCGCGGGCCCGGTCGCGGGCGGCCTCGGGGGCCAGGCCCGCCTCATAGAGCAGCTCATAGCGCTCCAGCACCCGTTCCTCGTTCCAGGTCGCGCCATCCAGGGCGAAGGCCAGGCGCGCTCTGGACCACTGGCTGGCGTCGTCGGCCGCCCAGCGGGGCAGGGCCGGGGCCAGCACCTGGTCCAGCAGAGCGGGGCGGGCATGGCGCCAGTCCTCCCACGGAAAGAAGGCCGACCATGGGGCCCAGGCGGTGTCGGGGGCCCGGGTCTCGACGGCGGTGGGGGTCAGGCCCAGATAGCCGACCGAGACGATGCGGGCCGCGCCCGCGCCCATCTCGGCGCGCGGGGCGTCGCGGCCTTCGTCGCCGAAGGTGTAGAGCTGCTCCACATAGCCCAACTGGAACCGCGTCTGCTCGGTGACGAAGGCCCGCAGGCCCAGCTCGAAGGTGCGATGGCCGGCCGGGTCGAACGATCCGAACGGCAGGCCGGGCAGGGGGCTGGCGATATCGGTCACCGCATCGTGCGGCCGGACGGTCAGGACAACGGCCTCGCCCTCACGGATCGCCACGACCACGGCCGACAGGCCGATGACGACGGACGGCGCCGTGAATGGGGCGGGCTGCGGGGTCATTCGGTCTCGAACGCCTCGCCTGGGGCGGACTCGAAGCCCGCCGCCTTGGACAGCACATGGAAGCGCTGAACATAGCGCGCCTGGGCCTCGAAAGGGGGCAGGGGGTTGATCCTCAGGTCGTAGCCGGTGGGCGGCGCGCCAAAGATCGCCAGGGACTCGTCATGCGCGAACCCGGCCAACTGGGTGGCCTCGAAGAAGGCGCAGGCCCGGTCGGCCGTCTTGATCAGTTTTTTGACCGCCGCCGGGACCTTAACCGGCAGGCCAAAGCGGATGTGGATGGCGTCCTCCAGCCGGGCCTCGAAGTCCTTGTAACTGACGCCGAGGGCCGCCTTGAACGGGCTGATCATGTCGCCGATCACATATTCGCTGGCGTCGTGCAGCAGGGCGGCCAGCCGCCATCTGGGCTCGAGGTCGGGCTTGATGTGGGCGGCGATCTCCTCGACCACCACGCTGTGCTGGGCCACCGAGAAGCCGTGCTCGCCGACCGTCTGGCCGTTCCAGCGGGCGACCCGCGCCAGGCCGTGGGCGATATCCTCGATCTCGATGTCCATGGGCGAGGGGTCCAGCAGGTCCAGCCTGCGTCCCGACAGCATCCGCTGCCATGCCCTCGGCGGGCCCTTGTGCAGCCCTTTGGCCACGAAATCGTTCCTTATGGTGAAGGTGGCTGCGCAGGCGGCCGCCGCCCAGGGTTTGACTGACCCATCGGTTGACAAAGATCAATGCGGGGCAGGTCGTTGCCTGTGGAAATGCTTCCGATGGGAGATCGATCATGAGCTGGGCGAGAATCATGGCGCCGCTTGCCGGCACGGAGGGCGAGCGGGCGTTGCTGGACGCGGCGGCGGTCCTCGCTGCGGGCTTCGACGCCGAGTTGGCGTGCGTCCACGCCCCGGCCGACATGGCCGACCTGATGCCGTGGATGGGCGAGGGCTTCATGGGCGGCGTGCAGGTCACCGCCCTGGAAAGTCTCAAGGAAGCCGCCGTCGAAGGCCATAACGCCGTCGCGCGGATGGTGGGCGAGCTCGGCTACGCCAAGGCCAAGGCGGTCAGCCTACAGTCGCCCATCTGGGCGGGGCTGGCCATGGAAGGCCGGCTCTCCGACGTCATCGTCTTCGACAGCGCCGCGGCGCGGGGCAGGGGACCCCTGGCGGAATGTTTCCAGCAAATGATCGCCGACGAGCAACGGCCTGTCATCGTGGCCCGGCCCGGCTTGAGGGTGGGCGGCGTGGCGCTGGTGGCCTGGGACGGTGGCAAGGAGGCCAGCCGCGCCGTGCGCACCGCCCTGCCGCTGCTTCAGAAGGCTTCGAGCGTGGTGGTGGCCGGCGCGCCGGACGCCTCGTCGCGGGCTTTCGACCTGGAGCGGCTGGTGGCGTTTCTCGGCGCGCGAGGCGTTCAGGCCACGACCAAGCTGCTGCCGGGATCCGGCGACGCCGCCAGCCTGCTGCTGGGGGCGGCGCGCGACGTCGGCGCCGATGTCCTGGTGGCAGGGGCCTTTGGCCATCCGCGCCTGCAGGAATTCATTTTCGGAGGCACGACCCGCAGCTTGTTGAACGGCGACGGGCCGTCGCTGTTTTTGTCGCACTAGGGTTAAAAACCAACCCGCTTATCCCGGCATTCGCCGGGATAAGCGGTTTTGATAAGGTGTCATCCCCCGACATTGTGTCGGACCAGCGTCTTCATGTCCTCGAACACATCGTGGTCGCTGCCGTCGCGGCCCCTGGCCTTGACCACGGCGACGGCCAGCGGGCCGCCCTTGGGGCCCCGGGCCTCGTAGCCGACCACGCGATAGCCGCTGGTCGCCTTGTCGCTGGCCAGGATCAAGGTGGCGCGCACGCCGTCGCCGCGCTTGCGCTGACGGATCTGGGCGCCGTCCTGATTGGCGTGAACATCGACCTCGCCTTCGTCGTCGGTGGTGGTGTTGACGTTGACCGTCGAGCCGCCGTTGCCGACGCGCTCGCTGATCTTCCGGGTGGTGTCGCCGTCGCGGATGGTGACGTTCTTGGCGACCTTGACCTCGGCCGACCCGTCATTGGCGTTGATCGTCAGGCCGCCAATCTTGATGTCCGCGCCCTTATTGTGAGCGTCGATCCGGATGCCGGGCAGGCGGACCTGAGCCCTCTCGCCGTCGTGCTTGGCGCCGGGCGGCGGCGGTGGGGTCGGGGATTTCATGGCCGGCATCAAGGTCTTCAGGTCGGCCTCGATCGGCGCCAGCGCGGCCTCTGCGTCTCCGCCGTTGAGGGCCACAAGCTTCAGCGTCACCTCAGCGTTCTGGCCAGCATAGACGCAGCTTTGCCCGTCCGTGGCGACGCTGACCCGCTTGAGTTCACCCTGCTGCTCCGGGCAATCCAGCTTGCTGATCGCCCGCAGCGATTCGTGCTTGCCGGGCCGGCCAGCACGGTCGTCATGGATATCGACCTTGGGCGAGCAAGCCGCCAAGGCCACGAGACTCGTGGCCGCAGTCAGCAGCATCAGATGTCGCATCAAGGAATCCTCCATTCGGCGGGAACGTGGTCTGGCGACGCCGGAAGGTCCAATGAAATCGCGGCAAGGGGGGCTGCCTACTGTCCCGGCCGCGCCCCAGAGCCCTCGCGGCGGGCGAGGAAGGCCAAGCGCTCGAACAGGTGGACGTCCTGCTCGTTCTTCAGCAGGGCGCCGTGCAAGGGCGGGATCAGCTTGGTCGGGTCCCGCTCGCGCAGGGTGGCCTCGCCGATATCCTCGACCAGCAGCAGCTTTAGCCAGTCCAGCAGCTCCGACGTGGAGGGCTTTTTCTTCAGGCCCGGCACCTTGCGCATGTCGTAGAAGATCCGCAGCGCCTCGGCGACCAGCTTCTGCTTGATGCCCGGGAAGTGCACGTCGACAATGGCCTGCATCGTCGCCTCTTCGGGGAAGCGGATATAGTGAAAGAAGCAGCGACGCAGGAAGGCGTCCGGCAACTCCTTCTCGTTGTTCGACGTGATGATGATAATCGGTCGGATCTTGGCAGCGATCGTCTCATTGGTCTCGTAGACATAGAACTCGTTGCGATCGAGCTCTTGCAGCAGGTCGTTGGGAAACTCGATGTCGGCCTTGTCGATCTCGTCGATCAACAACACGGGGCGCACCGGGGCCTCGAAGGCTTCCCAAAGCTTGCCCTTCTTGATGTAATTCTTGACGTCCTTGACCCGCTCGTCGCCCAATTGGCTGTCGCGCAGCCGGGTGACGGCGTCATATTCATATAGGCCCTGCTGGGCTTTCGTCGTTGATTTGATGTGCCAGGTCAGCAGCGGCGCGCCCATGGCCTTGGCCACTTCGTAGGCCAGGACCGTCTTGCCGGTGCCTGGCTCGCCCTTGATCAGCAAGGGCCGCTCCAACGCCACGGCGGCGTTGACCGCCACCTTCAGGTCGTCGGTGGCGACATAGTCGGCGGTGCCTTCGAAGCGCGAGCTCATGCAGGATCCCTGACGGCGTCTTGAAAGAGGACGCCTCGAACAGTTGTTCAAATCAGGTCTAACCTACAGACCAACAGTCGCCAGGATCAAGTCGGCTTATTGGCCATCCTCGGCGCCGCGGGGATGCCGCCGATGGCGACGGGCTACGGACGGCGGATCGCTGGCGGGAAAGCTATCTTCGAGGCCTTCCTCAAGTTGCTTCTCAAGGTCTTGCGACGTCTCATCGAGCTCAGGTTCGGGCGTGTCGGGCATCGGCGGTCTCCTGTCGTCGGCGAGCCTAGGCTTCGGGAAACCGCCGTTCAAGGACGTTTGGTGGCGTTCAGCTTTCGTCGGCGTAGCCCAAGGCCTCGATGTCGTCTTCGGCCAATTCGGTCGATTCGAAATCGGCTGCGGTATCGGCGTCGTCGGGGATCGAGTCCTCGATGTTCTCATCGTCGCCGGCGATGGCGGCGAGCGGTTCACGTTCGATATCGAGACCCTCGTCGTCGCGACCGCCTTCGAGTTCACCATCGATCTCGTCGAGGGCCTCGTCGTCGATATTGCCGATGTCCTCCTCGTCCTCATCGGCGTCACCGTCGGCTTGGGTGAGGTCGATCACATCATCAATCTCGTCGAAATTGGCGATGTCCTGGCCATCGTCGGTGAGGTTGGTCTCGTCAAGCACCTCGGCGGTGTCCTGGGCGTCGTAGTCGGTGTCGGTCGGCATGGCGGCACTCCTGAACTCGCGAAGGACCCCTGCGCCTTCGCCGCCCGGATTCAATCCGCCGCCTGGTTCGATGTTCCGTGACGTTCAGCTGAAAGGTAGCGCGTAGCCCTTGTCAGTCAGGCGCTGGACCATCTGGTCGCGCTTCGCCGGCCAGTCCTCCGCCAAGAGGCCTAGTCCGACGACGTCGGCCGGCGCGCCGTCCTTGATCACGTGATGACGAAACAGCGCCTCACGCTGGAAGCCATAGCGCTCATGCAGCTTCCAGACGCTGTCGTTCGACAGCAGCACCTCGCACCATAGCTTGTCGAAACCCAGAGTCTTGAAGACGTATTCGATGACCCAGAACTCGATATAGGAGCCTACGCCCAGGCCACGAACCGAGGGGCTGGCCAGATAGTAGGCCCAGGCGCAGCGGCGGTTGCGGCGGTCGATGTCGGCGAGATTGGCCAGGCCGACCGGCTGGCCATCGACCTCGATCACCCAGTAATGGCGGCGGCCGTCGCCGGCCATGCCGCCGAACCAGCGGTCGTGCTCTGCAGGGCTGATCTGGTGGTCGGAATACATGAAGGCTGCGACTTCTGGGCTGTTGCGCCAGTCCAGCAGCCGCTGACGGTCAGTCTCGACAACGTCGCGGAGCACCACGGTGTGCAAGGCGGTCATGCGCGGCGATCTCCCCCCATTTGGATC
Source organism: Caulobacter sp. (assembly GCA_014378155.1). Classification (GTDB taxonomy): domain Bacteria; phylum Pseudomonadota; class Alphaproteobacteria; order Caulobacterales; family Caulobacteraceae; genus Caulobacter. The sequence continues at coordinate 6,293 of JACMOF010000261.1, forward strand.
AGGTCTGGTCGCCCGGCGACGAACGCGCGCACCTCGTTGGATGTGAAGGCCGGATTGGCGGCGTGGAGGCCATCATACACCGCCCGGACGAAGTCCAGATCGTCGGGGCGATCGACCGTCCAGCGCACGTCGCCGTCGTCGGCCGCCTGTTCCAGGCCCGCGATCTGGAAGCGGCCGGGATGGCGATAGAGGAAGGGGGTGACGTGCTCGCGGTCATACGGATCGACGGTTTGGCCGGCGGCGATCTTCAGGGCCGCCGCCTCGAAGATCTCGACGTCCAGGCCCTTGGGATAGCTGCGGCGAGTGGGGGTGTTGGAGGTGTAGTCGGCGCCCGAGCGCAGGTGCAGCTTAAGGGTCTCGTCAATCAGTTGGGGATCGGCGAGGGGGCAGTCGGCGGTCAGGCGAACCACCGTGCGCACAGGGCCGAAAGCGTCGATTGCGCCGATGAAACGGCCCAACACGTCATCCAGGGATCCGCGAAACACCGGTACGCCGGCGACTTCAAGGCGGGCGGCCAATGGGTCGTCCGTGGGCTGATCGGAGGTGGCGACCACGATCCGCTGGAGCTGTTCGCATCGCCGCAGCCGCTCGATCTGCCGCAGGATCATCGGCGCGCCCGCGAGATCGGCCAGCACCTTGCCGGGTAGCCGCGTCGACGACATGCGGGCCTGGAGAATGGCGAGCGGCAAGGGCGTTCCCGAACGTGGCCTTGGTCTTGTCGCCAGGGCGCGGTTGTCATCTAGGGGTGAAATACGGATGGCGTGAGGCAGCTACGCCATCGGGAAGCGCGCTTTGAGGGCCACGCCGACCTTCTGCATCGTGGGGTCCCAGTCGTTGTAGTCCGAGGTGATGAAGCAGCGGGTCTGTGGGTACCAAGGATAGGTCTGCGCTCCCAACCGCGTCCAGGACGACGCCCCGGTCAGCATCCAAATCGGCGCGCCGCAGGCTCCGCCCAGATTGGTGGTGGCGTTAGAGAAGCCAACGATCAGGTCCATGGCGCAGCAGAGGGCGGCGACGTCGTCTAGGTCCTGCTTCAGGTCAATGCCCGGCGGCTGCCAGATGTCGACGCCGAACTCTTCCCGGGCCAGGGCGATCTCTTCGGAGCAGTCGCCATATTGCAGGTTGACGAAGGTGACTCCCGGCGTCTCAAACACCGGCCGCCACAGCATGAAGGGCGAAAACTGCCGGGCTCTCTCGCCGTTCAGCTTCAGGCTCTTCCACAGCAGCCCGACCTTTGGACCCGTGGGGGCGTTTTCCAATTCCCGCCGCCAATGCTCGACGCGGGCGGGATCGGCGACCAGGAAGTTGAGACGGTTCGGGAAGGAGGCGACGGTGGGGCGGAAGGTTTCAAGCAGCGTTCCCATGGGCGTCCACAGGTCGATCGCGCTCCAGTCCTCGATTTCTGGCGCACCCCGATAGACCCGGCCTTCGTAGGAGACGGTGCGGTGCGGGGTCACGGTAATCTGCGGGAAGGAACGCTGGAACAGCGGGACCAGACGCCGCTCGACCGCGATCGACAGCTTGCCCTGCGGGCCGAGGGCCTCGATCACGTCGGGCAGCATGTTGGCGAACATCACCTCGTCGCCCAGGCCCTGTTCGGCGCAGATCATCAGCGACTTGCTGGCCAAGTCCATGCCGGGTGACCAGCGCTCGCCCTCGATGGTGAAGCGGGGGGCCTCAAGCAGGTCCGCGGAGAAACGTCCCTCATATTCCTTCCAACCTTCCGCCACCCGGCCCAAGGCCAGCAGGATTGTGGCGCGGCCGAACTTCATCGTCGCGAGGTCCTCGGCCGACTCCGCCACGGAGATGGCCAGTTCGCAGTCCGTGAGCGCGCCTTCGACATCGCCGAGGTCGATCTTGGCGTAGGCGCGATTGTGGTAAGCCTTGCCAAATTCCGGGGCCAGCCGGAGCGTCTCGTCAAAGAAGGTCACAGCGGTCACGCCGTCGCCCAGGCTGCACATGATCGTGCCCAGGGTGTTCCACAGCAGCGGCTGGGCGGGATGTTCGTTGATCGCCGGACGCAGCACTTCGATGGCGTCCTCGCAGCGATTGAGGTCGCGCAGGGCGCAGGCCAGGTTGTTGACGCCCTCCAGATCACCGGGGCGAGCCTGCAGGTAGTGCATGAAGAACTTGGCGGCGATCTCCGGCATGTCCATCCGGAAGGCCAGGCGCCCTAGGTCGCCAGCCACGGCCCCGTGATTGGGCAGCAATTTGAGCGCCGCTTCGTAGCAGCGCATTGAGCCCGCAAAATCTCCGGTCAACTCGCGGGCGATGCCCAGAACATACCCGGCCACGCCCAGCCTGTCGGCGCGGTCCAGGGCCTGAAGCGCCAACCTCTCGC
>JACMOF010000262.1 GCA_014378155.1 Caulobacter sp.
CCACGGAACCGACGTTCACCTTCCTCAACGACGTGCTCGACGAGGTGATGGACCTGTTTCCCTCGCCCTATGTCCATGTCGGCGGCGACGAGGCGGTCAAGGACCAGTGGAAGGCCAGTCCCGAGGTCCAGGCCCAGATCCAGGCCCTGGGCGTCAAGGACGAGCACGGGCTGCAGAGCTGGTTCATCCAGCGGGCCGAGAAGCATATCAACGGCCGAGGCCGGCGGATGATTGGCTGGGACGAGATCCTCGAGGGCGGCCTTGCCCCCAACGCCACCGTCATGTCCTGGCGCGGCGTGGAGGGCGCGGTGGCCGCCGCCTCCCAGGGCCATGACGCCGTCCTGGCGCCCGACAGCACCCTCTATCTCGACCGCCGCCAGAGCGCCTCCGCCGACGAGCCGCCCGGCCGGATCAAGATCACCAGCCTGAAGGACATCTACGATTTCGACGCCGCGCCGGCCGCCCTGACCGACGCCCAGCGCGGTCACATTCTCGGGCTGGAAGCCACGGCCTTCACCGAGCACATGCGCACCGATGAGCGCCTGGAGGCCATGAGCTTCCCGCGCCTGGTCGCCCTGGCCGAAAACGGCTGGACGCCGCGCGACCGCCATGACTGGGCCGATTTCGCAGGCCGACTGCCGGCCGAGACCGCGCGGCTCGACGCACTGGGCGTGGCCCACGACACCGTGCCCTACGAGCCGCAGGCGACGCTGAGGCCGGCCGCCGACGGAAAGGTCTCGGTCGCTCTGGCTTCCGGTCTGGGGCTTGGCGAGGTCCGGTACAGCACCGACGGCAAGGCGCCAACGGCGACCTCGACGGCCTATGACGCGCCCCTCGCCTTGATGCCTGGCCAGACGATCCGTGCTCGGACATTCCTCGATGGCCAGGCTCTCGGCCGCGTTCGCGACTACCCGATCAGCCTGCTGGCGGCGCAGACGCGCACCAGCCACCAACTGGAGCTGTGCGGTGACGGGATCAACCTTTCGCTCGAGGACGACGCGCCAGCAAGCGGCTCCGGGGCCGGCCCCCGCGCCGTGTTCGCGGTCAATCTGATGAACGCCTGCTGGGTGTGGAAGGGCGCGAATCTGTCCAAGGCCGTCAAACTGTCCGCCCGCATCGGCCAGGTCCCGTTCAACTTCCAGATCGGCGCCGACCGCGGGAAGATCCCGCTGCGCGATCCCTCTACGCCGGACGGCGAGCTCGAAGTCCGGATCGACGGCTGCGCGGGCGAGCGGATCGCCGCTATCCCGCTGGGCGCCGCCGCGCGCGGACCAGGCCTGGCCACGGTCTCGGGCGCGCTGCCCAGGCGTGACGGGGTCCACGACCTGTGTCTGAGCTTTACAGCACGCAGCGTGGAGCCGACCCTGGTGCTTGACCAGGTGACGCTGACGGCGGCCGGCAAGAGCGGCAAGAACTAAAGTTTCGGAAAGCAGGGAAGCGTCCGTGTCCAATCTCGTACTGTCCTCGCCGCTCAAGGGCTGGATCGCCCCGCTGGACGAGACGCCCGACGCGGTGTTCGCCGAGCGCATGCTGGGCGACGGCCTGGCCATCGACCCCCTGGGCTCGACCCTGCACGCCCCCTGCGACGCGCGGGTGATCTCGGTGCACGGCACGCGGCACGCCGTCACCCTGCGGGCCGACAATGGGGCCGAGATCCTGATGCACGTGGGGCTGGACACCGTCGGCCTGGGCGGCGAGGGCTTCGAGGTCCACGTCGCGGACGGTCAGGCGGTGAAGTCCGGCGACAGGTTGATCAGCTTTGACCTCGACCTGCTGTCGCAGCGGGCCCGCAGCCTGATCACCCCGATCGTCATCACCAATCCCGACGCCTTCAAGATCATCCGCCGCGCGCAGGACCATGCCGCGTTGGTGGGTGATTTCCTGATGGAGCTGGCCCCGGTCAATGGCGCGGTGGTCACCTCGACGGTCGCCGTTGGCGAGGTGTCGCGCGAGGTCGTGGTGCCCCTGCAGCACGGGATCCATGCCCGGCCCGCAGCCCGCATCGCCGAGAGCGCCCGCAAGTTCGCCGCCGAGGTGGCCGTCGTCGTGGTAAACCGCAGGGCCAGCGCCAAGAGCCCGATCGGGATGATGTCCCTGGCCATCCGCCATGGCGACCGCATCAGCATCGTCGCCAGCGGCCCGGACGCCGATTACGCCGTGCTCGCTATCGTCGAGCTGATCGAAGGCGGCATGGGCGAGAGCGCCGTCCTGCCGCCGACCGCCGAGCCCGTCTCGGTCGAGGCCGTACGCCCCGCCCACCCCGCCGAGCCCGGCTTGTTGCGCGGCGTCATGGCCGCCCCCGGTTTGGCCATCGGTCAAGCCGTGCGCTTCGTCTCAACCGACATCATCGTCGCCGAGGTCGGGGCCGGCATGGGCTTCGAACGGCGCGCGCTGGAAGACGCCCTGGCCTTGGTCCGCGCCAAGCTCGAGAAGGCCGCATCCAAGGGCGACACCGCCCGCAAGGCAATACTGGGCGCCCACCTGGCCTTTCTGGAAGATCCCGAACTGAGCGCTTCGGCCCATCGGCTGATCGCCGAGGGCAAGAGCGCGGGCTTCGCCTGGCGCCGCGCCGTCGGCGGGTATGTCGAGGCCCTGCGCGGCCTGGGCGACCGCCGGCTGGCCGAACGCGTGGATGACCTGATCGACCTGGAGCGCCAAGTGCTCCGGGCACTGACGGGTGAGGAAGACGACGCCCGCGTCCTGCCGCCCGGCGCCATCCTGCTGGCCGACGAGCTTTTGCCCTCGCAACTGATGGGCGTCGAAGCCAGCCAGGTCGCGGGCTTCTGCACCGCCAAGGGAGGGCCGACGTCGCATGTCGCCATCCTGGCCGCCGCCATGGGCATTCCGGCCATCGTCGCCGTGGGCGCCGGCGTGCTCGATGTCGCCGAGGGCACGGGTCTGATCCTTGACGCCGAGAGCGGAAGCCTGCGCATCGCCCCCGACGCCACGCAGCTCGCCGCCGCCCAGACCGCCATCGCCGCCCGCCACGAGCGCAAGGCCGCCGCCAAGGCCGCCGCCCATCAAGAGAGCCGCACCGCCGACGGCGTACGCATCGAGGTGTTCGGTAATGTTGGCTCGCTGAACGACGCCCTGGCCGCCGCCGCCAATGGCGCGGAGGGCTCGGGCCTGCTGCGCACCGAGTTCCTGTTCCTGGAGCGCGAAACGCCCCCCGACGAGGACGAGCAGGCCCGCCAGTACCAGGCGATCGCCTCGGCCCTGGACGGCCGCCCGCTGATCATCCGCACCCTCGACGTGGGCGGCGACAAGGCCGCGCCCTACCTGCCGATCCCGGCCGAGGAGAACCCGGCCCTGGGCCTGCGCGGCGTGCGCGTGTCGCTGTGGCGGCCGCATCTGCTCAAGACCCAGCTGCGGGCCATACTGCGGGTCAAGCCGCTGGGCCAGTGCAAGATCATGATCCCGATGATCGCCAGCCTCGACGAGCTGCGCGCCGTGCGCGCCCTGCTCGACGAGACCAAGCGCGAGATGGGGATCACCGAGCGGGTCCAGTTGGGCGTCATGATCGAGACCCCCGGCGCAGCGATCACCGCCGACCTGCTGGCCGCCGAGGCCGACTTCCTGTCGATCGGCACCAACGACCTGACCCAGTATGTGCTGGCCATGGACCGGGGCAATCCGGAGCTGGCCGCCCGCATCGATGCGCTCCACCCGGCCGTCCTACGGATGATCGCCCAGACCTGCGCCGGGGCCGCCAAGCATCATTGCTGGGTCGGAGTCTGCGGCGGCCTGGCCTCCGACCTCGTCGCCGGGCCGGTGCTTCTGGGCCTAGGCGTCACCGGGCTTTCCGCCACGGCGGGGACCGTGCCCGAGGGCAAGGCCCTGGTCCGCATCCTGGACATTTCGGCCTGCCAGGCCCTGGCGCGCCAGGCGCTGGACCTGACCTCACCCGAGGCCGTCCGAGATCTCTGCAA
>JACMOF010000263.1 GCA_014378155.1 Caulobacter sp.
ATGCTGCACCGGGTTATGTCGACGCCGAAGCGGTCGATCTACCTGCGGGCGAAGGACGAGGCGGCGGCTTGATTTAAGTCCTCCCCCTGTGGGGGAGGCGATAGCAAAGCGATCGGTGGGGGGAGTTTTAGGGACTTCGATCTTGGGTCACGCCGCCGGCCGATCACTCCCCCCACCGTCGGCTTCGCCGACACCTCCCCCACAGGGGGAGGACTTTATTCCAACACCTCGGCCACGATCCCCAGCGCCCCAAGCTGGGCCTGCAGACTGTCGGGGCCCACCAGGTGCCCCGCTCCCACCGCCACGAAGCTGACGCCCGAGCCGGCCAGCTTGGCCTTCAACTGCCGCGCCCAGTCCTTGTTGCGGTTGACCAGCAGCAGGGCGTAGACGCCTGGATAGTCGGCCCGCATCTCGTCGATCATCTCGTGTTTCAGGGCGACCTGGTCGCCGCGGGCCCAGGCGTCGACCAGCAGGTCGATCTTGGCCGGGCCCTCGTCGATGTCCGCCAGGGTGGACTCCAGCAGGCCGCGCTCCTGGTCGGGGGTCATGTCGGCGAAGAAGCGAATCTGCTGTTCCAGGGTCTCGAAGGCGTGGACCGGCTTGCCGGCCGCCTTGGCATGGGCGGTCAGCACCTTTTCTACGCCGCTTTCCGGGTCATAGCCGGCCCGGAGGATCGGGGTCAGAGACACCGTCAGGGCCGCCAGCCAGGGCCGCATCGGGTCCAGGCTGCCCGGCGCCATGCCCATGCCCTGGGCCGCGGCCTGCAGCTTGGCGTAGGTTTCGGGGCTGAGCTTGGCCGACAACGGCGTGGCGCGATCGACGCCGTATTTCAGCATCAGTGGCTGCACGGCCATCGGGTTTTCGGGCTGCTCGACTTCCATCACCACGTCGTCAGCCGCCTCGAAGGCCTGCGTGATCCTGGCCGAGCGCCAGACGGTCTGTGGCTTCAGCACATGGACCGTGCCGAACAGGTAGATCGTCGAGTCGTGGTCCCTGATCACCCAAAGCGCCGGATCGGCGAAGGCGGGGCTGGCCCCCATCGCCAGCAGGGCGATGAGGGCCAAGGCGCAGCGGCGGACGAGATTGGTCAGAATCATCATGGTCCCAATCTCCGGGCGCCGCGGCGCGTAGGCAAGGCGCGTCTCAGCGCAGGAAGGCCTCGACCTCGGCGGCGAAGGCGGCCGGTTGATCCAGCATGATGAAGTGCAGCGAACCGTCGATGCGCTTGACCCTGGCCGAGGTCATGGGGGCGTAGGCCGAGGTGTAGAGCGCGTCATAGGCCGCCTGCGGCGCGCCAGTGGCCTCGTCCCAGGGGTAGAGCATCACGGTCGGGGTCTTGATGAACGCGATCTCGCCGCGCAGGTCGGTGGTCAGGTCGTCATAAAGGGCGCGACCTGTCACCGAGGGGTCGGAGGCGATGGCGGCGGCGGTGGCGGCCTTCAGGCCCTCGGGCGACTTGACCAGGCGGGTCATGGTGCGGGTCTCGCCGGCGGCCCAGGCCTCGGGCGTCGATTTGGCGGCCATGTCGCGCATCGCGGCGGCCTGCGGCCTGACCGTCTCGACGGTGGCCGTCGGGGCGAAGACCACGGGATAGAAGGGCAGGCTATCGACGACCATCAGCTTGCCGAGGTCCTCCGGGTGCTGGCGGGCCAGCATCAGTCCGGCCAGGCCGCCCATAGAGTGGCCGATCACGGCCGGCGCCTTCAGGTGGGCCGACTTGATGTAGCGGTCGATGGCGTCGACGGTCGGTTGAAGCACGGGTCCCTCGGCGTTGGCTCCGACCGGCGCGCCGGCGAAGCCCGCCACCTGGACGACGTGCAGGCGGTAACGGCCTTCCAGCTGCCCGACCGTAGCGTCCCAGACGGCGGCCGATGAGGCCAGGCCGGGGATCAGCACCACATCGGGACCCTTGCCGCTCACGGTGACGGTGATGCGTGGCGCGGCGATCGACGGCACGGCGATTGGCGTGGCGGCGCGCCCTTCCTGGAACAGCCCCAGGCCGGTGACGATGGCGACGACGCAGGCAAAGGCCTCGCGCTGCATGAACGGTCGACGGATCATGGTGGTCTCCAATGGGGATTGTGGGGTCATCGCGGCGAACCGCGGGAAGGGATCAGGCTTCGTCCTGGAAGATGGTCTCGATCGACAGTTCGAACAGGCGGGCGATCCTGAAGGCCAGCGGCAGGCTGGGGTCGTACTTGCCGGTCTCAAGGGCGTTGACGGTCTGGCGCGAGACGTCGAGCCGGTCGGCTAGATCGGCCTGGCTCCAGTCGCGCTCGGCTCGCAGGACCTTGAGGCGGTTCTTCATTGATACCTCCGGCGCACGAAGGGCTGGGCGACGCCCATGGCGCCGCAGAAAACCGGAAACACCAGGTAGAGCGGCAGGTGCGGGACCAGCTCGACGTTCTCCAGGAACCCCCAGGCGGTGCAGCCGGCCAGGGTAACGCCCAGCCCCCAGAGCATCGCCTGGACGAGGGTCGAGCGCACGAACTCGTCCTGCTCCTCAATCAGGTAGAGGCCCATGATGGCGATCACCGCGATGACCGGGAGGGCGGGCGCGATGGCCAGGAGCCACAGCAGCACACCGTGCGGGTCGTGATGCCTGATCCACCAGATCGAGGCGAACAGCACCCCAACATAGGCTGTCATGGCAGGGGCGAACCGGGCGATATAGCGCTTGGCCGCCAGGCTCATCGTCTTGGTGTCGCAGATCATCGTTCTGGCTCCTTGCCGATGGTCACGCCCGACCGCTCAGCCAGCGGTCGATCGGCGGGGCGACGCGGCTGGTGACCTTGAGAACACCGGCGATCAGCAGGGCGCCGAGCACCACGCCTTGCGACGACGGCGGGAACGACAGGCTGACGGTGGAGATCTGGGCTTCGAGGATCACCCCGCCGGCCGCCAGCAAGGCAGTAATGGCGACGGCGATGGCGGGGGCGGCCTTGGCGGCCTTGGCGGCCTTGGCGGCCTTGGCGGTCCAGTCTTCGATATCGTGTTGCATGACAAGCCTCCTCGTCTTCGTGACAAGGACGCTTGTCTTAGATCACGGAACGAATGTCAAGCAAGCTTGTCAAAATATCAAGGAGAGGCGACAGGCGACGCTAGGCGGCCTTGCGGGATGGCATGACATGGAGCTCGTCGGCCGCGTTCAAATGGATCGGCTTTGAGGCCGAGCGGCCCAGCACCTGGGCCAGCCGGCCCTCGCCACGCTCGCGGGTGATCGTCCAGCCGTAGCGCGAGAAGGCGTCCTCGTAGTCCGCCCAGCGGATCACCCGGCCGTGGTCGTCGCAGCGCCAGATGGCCTTGTCGCAGCCGGGGATGGGCGCGGCCCGGGTCCAGATCGCGACACGCCGGGCGTGGGTGGGATAGGTCCCGCCGAAGAGTGCGTTCATGATCGAAGGCTCCACCGAGTCGGCGATGGCAGTGAGTCGCGCCGCCGACCAGGAGAAGCTAGCACTGGTAGGACGGCATTTAAGGCCCCACCACATCTAGTGCGACGCCGTGACGCGCGACCGAATGGCCGATCAGAGGTCCGCCGAGCGGCGGCCGGAATCCAGGCGCACGACGATGTCGGCGCGGGCCGGCATCTCGCGGGCGATGGGGCGGGTCAGGCGCTCGTAGTGCTGGACGGAGACCGCGACCTGGGCGTCGTCCAGGGTCCGCGCCGCCCCCTGCCCGGCCGCCGCCAGCCGCGCCCTCAACTTGCGCTCCTGCGCCTGGCGCCAGGCCAGGACGATCTCGAAATCGGGCGCGACGAACTGGATCAGAAGGTCGAGGCGAGAAAACAGCAGGCGATAGGGGCCGGCCAGGGCGGCGTTGACATAGGCCCGCCAGGCGCTGTCAGGGTCGCGCTCGTGCTCCAGGGCGTTGACCGGCGTCTTGAGGGCCTCGACGCGTTCGGGCCGAGCCCCGACGCACCAGCCTTCGAACAGCACAATATCGACCGGTCCCTCGGCCACCGGCCAGGCCTCGACAGGCGAGCGGGTGTCGGTCGCCTTGTCGAAACGCGGGAGAGCCGTCGGCCCTTTCCCCGCCAAGCTGTCGAGCACCGCCAATCCCAAGGCGACGTCGTGCGTGCCCGGCGCGCCGCGCGTGCGCAGCAGCGGGTGGACCTTGCGGGACAGGGCTTCGCGGTCCTCGAGGGGCAGGTAGAGATCGTGCAGCGACAGGATCGCCACGCTCCG
>JACMOF010000264.1 GCA_014378155.1 Caulobacter sp.
CCTCGGTCTGATCGCCGCCTCACAGGTCGCCGCCACGCCGGTGATCCCGCCCAAGTCGCCCGTGGTCACCGTGCTGGGCGACTCGATCACCGCCGGCCTGGGCCTGCCGGCCCGCGACGCGATGCCGGCGCAACTGCAGGTCGCCCTGCAGCGCATGAACGTATTCGCCAAGGTACGCGCGGCGGGAGTGTCGGGCGACACCAGCGGCGGCGGGCTGGCGCGGGTCAATTTCAGCATCGCGCCCGACACCGCCCTGTGCGTGGTGGCGCTGGGCGGCAACGACCTGTTGCAGGGCGTCGAGCCCCGAGTGACCAAGGCCAATCTGCGCTCCATAATGCAAAGCCTGAGAAACCGGCGCATCCGCGCCGTCTTGGTCGGCATCGCGGCGCCGCCACTGATCGGCGGGTCGTACGCCCGCGACTTCAACGCGATCTATCCAGCCTTGGCGAAGGAGTTCGCGGCGCCGCTCTATCCTAACCTGCTGGCCGGAGTGGGCGGTTCGCGGCAACTGATGCAGGGCGACGGCATCCATCCCAATGCGGCGGGCGCCAGGCTCATTGGCCAGAAGCTGGCGCCGCTGGTGGCCCAGGCGCTGCGGACGGCGCGGACGACGTGAGTCCTGGTGTCGCCAACCCGTCGCAACACCTTTCGCCCGTAAAACTGTGATCCCGGATCTTCGCGCTGCGCACTCGTCCGGGATGACAAGGCTTTTAGGTGAGAATGGTTAGACGCCTAGGTGAAGACCTCCACCGCCACCAGCACCACCCCCGCGATCCACGCGGTTTCGATCACCATCAGCGCGACAGGACGCCAGCCGGCGGTGATCAGGTCCTTGAACGAGGTCTTCATGCCGAGGCCGGCGATGGCGGTGACCAGGCACCAGCGCGAGACTTCGCTGGCCGCGTCGGTGACCGGCTTGGCCAGCCAGCCGAGGCTGTTGATGACCACGAGCGCCGCGAAACCGACCAGGAACAGCGGCACGGTCGGCTTCGCGCCGCCGCTCGCGCCGGGACCCATGCGCGCCACGACGAAGGCGATGCCGGAGACCACCGGCAGCAGCATGGTCACCCGCAGCAGCTTCACATAGGTGGCCACGTCGCCGGTGTGCGGCGAGATCATGTAGCCTGCCCCCACCACCTGGGCGACGTCGTGGATGGTGCCGCCCAGGAAGATCCCCGCCCGAGTATGATCCAGGTGCAGGGCCGCCGTCAGCAGCGGATAGGTGATCATGGCGATGGTCGACAGGGCCGTGACCGTGACCACGGCCAGGATGGTGTCGCGCTCGCTGTCCTTGGTGCGGGGCAGCACCGAGGCGATGGCCAGGGCCGCCGAGGCGCCGCAGATGCCGACCGCGCCGCCGGACAGGACGCCGAAGCTGGAGCGCAGGCCCAGGCGCTTGGACAGCACCGCGCCCAGCAGGATCGTGGAGCCGATGGCGATGACCACGGTGACGATCGGCGTCAGGCCCAGGCCCAGGATCTGGCTGGCGGTGATCCGCGCGCCGAGCAGGGCGACGCCGAACCGCAGGATGGCCTTGGACGAGAACTCGATGCCGGGAATGCAGCGGCCTTCCTGGTGCAGGAAGTGGAAGGTCATGCCAAACAGCAGGGCGAACAGCATGACCGGCGCGCCGTAATGCTGCGACAGCCACGATGCGGCCAGGGCGATGGTCACCGCCACCAGCACGCCGGGATAGAGTTTGATCAGCGCCGCCTGGCCGGGGAAGCCCACCTTCGCCGTTGGCGCGCTCGCCTCGGGCCGGGAGAGGCCCTCCATGCCTTCCAGTGACTGGAACAGCGCACGGGCGGCGGCGGTGTCGGTGTCGTGATCGGAATGCATGGGCGGGCCCCGGGGCCGGCGAGTCGCACCGGTCACGGGGGGATCGAGACCCGGTGGCGGGCGCCGGGCCAAGTAAAAACGCCCCCCCGCGGGCGGGCGGGCGGGCTCGATTGTCGTCTGACGGCGCAGACCGGGGGTTAAAGCTCCCGGCCGCCGCCGCCGAAGACCTGCTCCGAAGGCGGCGCCTGGACGTGGGTGGGCGTGGCGTGCTGGTGCTTGAACATCTTGTCGGTGATCTTGCTGGACCAGTTCTTCAGCTTGTCCATGAACACGAACACCACCGGGATGTAGAGCAGCGACAGGAAGGTCG